>JANPIY010000916.1:0-5362 GCA_031425255.1 Planctomycetota bacterium | reverse complement strand
CGACGATGTGCGCAGCGGCATGTGGGCGGAGGGGCTTCGGGGTTGCAGCACGATGAAGAAGAAATTGCCCCGGGCCGGCAGGCTGCCGGCGGTCCCAGGAAATTGCCCCGGGCCGGCAGGCTGCCGGCGGTCCCAGGGGGGACTACATCAGGAGTTTGCCGCGGAGCTTCCGGAGGGCGGCGCTGGGATCCTGGGCGGTCATCAGGGCTTCGCCCACCAGCACGGCGTCGACGCCGGCGGCTTCGAGTGCTTGGCAGTCGGCGCGCGAGTGGATGCCGCTCTCGCTGACCACCACGCGCTGACCATCGATCAGCGCCGGCAGCAGGTCGAAGGTGGTCTGCAGGCTGACGGAGAAATCCTTGAGGTTGCGATTGTTCACCCCGATCAGGTCGGTGCCGATCTTGAGCGCCCGGGCCGCTTCCTTCTCGTCATGGACTTCGACCAGCACGTCGAGGCCGATCTCCTTGGCGAAGCCCTGGAGGTCGCGCAGGTGGCCATCCTCCAGGCAGGCGACGATCAGCAGGATCGCATCGGCGCCGGCCAGCCGGGCCTCGGCGATCTGGCGGACGTCGATGATGAAATCCTTGCGCAGGATCGGGATGGCGACCTGCGCATGGACACGTTTGAGGTGATCAAGGTGGCCGAAGAAGAAGCGTTCATCAGTCAGCACCGAACATCCATGAGCGCCGCCATAGAGATAGTGGAAGGCCATCACCACCGGATCGTAATCCTGGACGAAGACGCCTTTCGAGGGGCTGCCCTTTTTACACTCGGCGATGACATGGATGGTGTCATTCGTCGGACGTTTCAGCGCGACGCGGAAGCCGCGGCACGCCGGTAGGTCACGCAGGACCGCGCGATCGACCGCGGGCAGGGCGACGATCTCCGTGCGTTTGTGGGCGACGATCTTTTCCAGGATCATGGGCGGGCATGCTGGTGGCGATCCCGCCACGGCAAGACAGGGAGTCCCGGGACCCCCGGTTGGGCCCGCAACGTGGCGTCACCAAGGCGCCTCGGTCCCATCCCAATGCTGTGACGCCAAGATTTCTGGCCGCAGAGGCGCAGAGGCGCAGAGACGGAAAAGACCCTGCTTTGCCTCTCCTCTGCGTCTCCGCGTCTCTGCGGCCGATTCTTCTTCGTTAGTTTTCCAGCATGGGGTCTCATCCCCCCGGCATGGTCGGCACCACCACCGTGGCGCGGAAGGTCTCCGCATCGGCGCTCAACTCCAGCTGGGCGCCCACCAGCCGGCAGAGGCGCTGGCACAGCGCCAGGCCCAGGCCGCAATGGTCGCCGCCATGGCGGGCGCGATCGCCGCGGTAGTAGGCGTTACCGAGTTGGCTGGGATCGATCTCGCCCTGGAAGGTATTGGCGATGGTCACGCGCACATTGCCGATGGCACTGACCGTGACGCTGATGGTGCTGTCGCCTGCCCCATGCGCGATGGCATTGCTCAACAGATTGTCGAGGACCAAGCCCAGGTGGTCCGGCGAGGTGATGCATGGCACGGCGACGGCGCTGGCGGCATGGACCAGGTGTTTGCCGCGCGCACGTGCGCGCTCCTCCCACCGTTCGATCGCCTCCGCTACGAGATCACCGAGATCGGCCTCGACCCGCTGCAAGGGTTCCTTGCCAGCCTCCAGCCGCGCCAACAGCAGCAGATTGGAGACTTGCTGCTGCATCCGCACCACCGTGCCGAGCAGCGCCTCCTGTTCCGTGCGGTCATCACCCTGGGCGATCAGCAGGCGGAATTCCAGCGCCGTGCGCAGCTCCGCCACCGGCGTCCGCAGTTCGTGGGCGATATTGGCGATGGTGGCCTGCTCGCGTTTGAAGGCCTGTTCGAGCCGGTCGAAGAGGCCGTTGAGACAATCAACCACCACCCGCATCTCCTGCGGTGCACCCGCCAGCGGCACCCGCGCAGCGAGATCATCGGGGCCGAGCTTGGCGATGGCAGCGGCCAGATCGCGGGCTGGGCGCAGGACCGCGGGGCGCAGCAACAAGATGGTGGCGAACGCCAGCAAGGTGGCGCACGCCCAGAGAACGGCCAACACCAGCGCCATACGTGACAGCTCGTTGTCGACCTGATCGAGGTCGAGCGCGGTCAGCACCAGCACCCCTGGGTGGGTGGGTGGTGGTGGTGGTGGTGGCAGGGGATGGGATTCGCCGCGGGTCTCGCCCCGCCCCTCTCCCTGACGATTCTCCATCCGCGTCGAAAACAAATCAGTGCGGAGCTCCAGGCGCCCGCTGCGCCGCACCAGTTTGAGCACCTGCACCCGCACCGAACTGCCATCACCGAGGGTGCGGGTGATCGGAGTATCCAACGGCTCATCCGTCAGTTCACCGACCCCGCGCAGGGTCAAGCCACTGGCGAGCGAGGGTGAGCGATGCAGCTCGCTGCCATCCGTCAGATCGATGGCCTGGAGCAGGATGCGCCATTCCCCAGGACCACCACGTTCGATGCGCCGGCGGAGGTCGTTGTTCCTCCAGAAGTCCGGTGTGGCTGGCATCTCGTAGCGCTTCATGCGCTCGGTGCGATTGACCAGCTCACGATCCACTCCGCGCAGCAGCACCGAGCTAGTGACCAGCCACAGCACCAATGCCGCCACCAGCACCACCAGCGAGGTGACACCGACCACCGCCACGATCACGCGGCGGTTCAGGCTCGGCACCCTGCTCACGGCTCGCCGCCCAGTTGATAACCGAAACCACGGCGGGTGTGCAGGACCGGCAGCGCGCCGGGAGGATGCAGCTTGCGCCGCAGGCGCATTACGAGCACCTCGATGGCGTTGGCGCTGGCCTCGCTGTCGTCGTCGTAGAGCTGGCGGGCCAGCTCGGCCCGGCTGATGACCTCGCCTGGTCGCGCGAGCAGGTAGTCGATCAGCGAGTATTCCTTCGGCGTCACATGCAGACGGCGACCGGCCCGGCGCACGGAGCGCGCGACGGTGTCGATCTCCATATCCTCGAGCACGACCACCGGGTCCGCGCGGTGCTGCCCACGCCGCAGCAGCGTGCGCAAGCGCGCCAACAGCTCATTCACCGCGAAGGGCTTGGTCAGGTAGTCGTCGGCGCCGGCGTCGAGTCCCTGGACACGATCCTCGACCTCGTCCCGTGCGGTCAGCAGCAGCACCGGTACCGACGAGCCCGAGGTGCGCAGGCGCCGCAGGACTTCCAGGCCATCGAGCCCAGGCATCATGCGGTCGAGGATGATCAGGTCGTGGGCGGCATCGCTGGCGAGCCGCCAGCCTTCGAGACCGTCGGCGGCGACGTCGACCGCATAACCCTGCGCGCGCAGCCCCACGGCGAGGGTTTCGCGCAGACGGTCGTTGTCTTCGATCAGCAGCAGGCGGGTACTCACGAGCGGTCAGCCTCCACCGGCGCGGGCGCCGGCCAGACGCAGTTCGTCGAGCGGCACGTGCACCACGCGCAGTCCCGGCAGGCCGCTGACGCGCACCGGTGGCCGCACGATGCACCACAGGCGGTCGCTCTGGCGGAGCTGGTCGTCGGCCAGCACCACGCGCCAGCCGTCTTTGAGCACGCCGATGGCGGCCGGATGGTAGGCGTACTTATGGGTGGCATAGGGTCCGCCGGCGGTCAGTCCGGAGCGGTCGAGCATCGCCAGGTCGTTGGGCAGCCGGCCGAGCGTGCCCTGATACGACAGCAGGTCTTCCGCCAGGACCTGGAGCTGCTCGGGCGCGCCCTCCTCGGGCCAGGGCGGCAGTTGCGGATCCTGGTCCGCATCGCGTTGGCCGCCGCAGCCGGCGAGCAGCACCAGCAGCGGCAGGATCAGGGCGAGCGTGGTGAAACAGCGCGCGTTCACGGTCTGCTCCCATCCGTCGCTGGCGGCAGCAGCGCCGGACGCGTGCGCAGCAACTGGTCGAGGTGGTTCTGCAGCAGGCCCTTCTCTACCGCGGCGTCGAGACGTTGCATCTCGCCGCGCAATTGCCGGCTGAGGTCCGCCAGTTCGCCAGGATTGCGCACTACCTGCGGCGTGAGGAAGACCAGCAGCTCGGTCTTGGATTTGGTCGACTCGGTGCGCTTGAAGAACCAGCCCAGCAGCGGGATGTCACCGAGCAGCGGCACCTTGCGCTCGGTCTTGCTGACCTGGTCGGAGACCAGGCCGCCGATGACCGCGGTCTGACCGTGTTCGACCAGGACGCGGGTGGTCATGGTGCGCTTGTTGATGATCGGCGAGGTAACGTCCTCCGCGACCGGAATGGCCTGGTCGCTGAGTGCGGAGAGTTCCTGTGCGACATCGAGCACCACCAGGCCCTCGGAATTGATCTGCGGCGTCACGGTCAGGATGATACCGACGTCGCGCCGCTCGAAGGTGGTGGTGATGTTGTTGTTCTGATCGGTGCGCGAGCCATTGATGACCGGCACCTCCTGGCTGACGTTGACCACCGCTTCGCGGTTGTCGGTGGTCAGGATGTAGGGCCGCGACAGCACGTCGAAATTGCTCTTGGTCGCGAGGGCGCGGATGGCGGCGCGGAAGTCGGTGTTCTCGATCAGGAAGCCGTTCACGCCCAGGGCCGAGTCGAAGAGGTTGAAGTTGGTGAAGACGTTCGATGCGCTGGCCGGCGCCCCCGCCGCGCTTGGCGTGCCACCGGTCAGTTCGACACCGAGATCGATACCGTCCTCCAGCGTGACCTCGGCCACCAGCACCCGTACCAGCACCTGCTTCACCGGCTGGTCGAGCTGCTCCAGCAGGCGGCGCAGGCGCTCGAAGTTGCGTTCGGGCGACAGTACCATCACCGAATTGCTGGTGGCATCCGCGACCACCCGCACCTGGCCGCTGAGATCGAGGCCGGCCTCGCCGGCGGCCGTGTTGGCACCCACCGGCCCGGATACCGTGATGACCCGCTGCGCCGGCTGAGCGGTGACGGTCGGGATGACGCCGGTACGTGCCTGGGTCTGGCCGGCGGTGCGGGTCTGGGTCGAGTTGGCGCCCGACTGGATGCCCTGGAACAACTCGTTGAGCGAGGTCGCCAGGTCGGCGGCCTTGCCGTTGCGCACGCGGTACAGCAGCACGTCGTCACGCGCCGAGTTGTCGATGTCGAGCTGCCGGACCACGTCGGTCAGCATCACCAAGGTGTCGGGCGAGGCGCGGATCACCAAGGTGTTGGTGCCGCTGTCGGCGGCGGCGCCGACCTCGACCTCACGACCGGTCTGACCCTGGCCGGTTTGGCCCTGCTGGCCCGGGGCAGCACCGCCGCGATTGAAATTACGCCCGAACTGCTGGCCCTGCTGGTTGCCACCGCGCTGGCCGGCCTGCTGGCCATAGAGGCTGGTGATGATCTGCGCGACCTTGGTCGCATCGGCGTGCGCGAGCTGGAAGACCTTCACCGCCTGGTCGCCGCTGATCGAA
>JANPIY010000915.1:0-8934 GCA_031425255.1 Planctomycetota bacterium | reverse complement strand
TCGCCATCATCACCGACCGCTGCATCGCCGATGCCTTGGAGCCGGCCGATGTGAAGAAGATCATCGCCGCGGCCAATGCCGCCGAACCGGTGCTGACCGGACTCATCACCGCGATCCTGCCCAAGATCTAAGATCACCGTCCGATGTCCGATGTCCGATGTCCGATGTCAAAAGACATCGGACATCGGACATCGGACATCGGACCTGCGAGCAAAGCGAGCTTTCATGCACGACCTCACCGTCACCGCCGACCTCGGCAAATCCGATCTCACCGTGGTCGTCATCGGCCATAGCGCGGCCAGGCTGCCACGGCTGGTCGCGGCGCAGGCGGCGCGCATTGTCAAAGGCGATGCCAACGCGCCGATGACGCTGATGTGCGAAGAGGGACGCTACCTGCTGGTGAAGCCGGAGGACAAGCCGTGGCTGGTCGGTGGCGAGAGCTGGCGCGTGCTGGGCAAGGAGATCGTCGACGGCGTGCGCGCAGCCAAGGCCACCATCGCCACCGTGCTGGTGCAAGGTACCGCCGCCCATCCCCAGGCGCTGGTCGAGGGCCTGCTGCTCGGCGACTACCGCTACAACGTGTTGCGCTCCGGTAAGGAGGGCAAACGCACCGCAGTCACCATCCGTGTGCCCAAGCAGAAGGAGGCCGTGGCGGCGGGGATCCTGGTCGCCCAGGCGCAGAACCTCGCGCGCGAACTCGCCGACATGCCGCCGAACCTTCTGCATCCCCAGTCGTTCGTCGAGCGCGCCCGCAAAGAGGCGCGCCGTGCTGGCCTCACCTTCACCGTCATCAGCGGCACGCGGGCGCTGACCAAGGCCGGTTTCCCTGGATTGGTGCAGGTCGGCATGGCCGGCTCCAGCGAACCCGCGCTGGTCCAGCTCACCTACACCCCAAGGCGTCCGACCAAGGGCAAGCACCTCGCGCTGGTCGGCAAGGGCATCACCTTCGATACCGGCGGCATCAGCATCAAGCCCAGCGCCGCGATGTGGGAGATGAAGGGCGACATGGGCGGTGCGGCCGCCGTGCTCGGCGCCATGACCCTGATCGCCGCGCAACGTCCCAACGTGGCGGTGACCGGCTACCTCTGCCTTGCCGAGAACATGCCCGATAGCACGGCCCAGCGTCCAGGCGACATCTACCGTGCCCGCAACGGCAAGTTCATCCACGTCGACAACACCGATGCCGAAGGCCGGCTGGTGCTCGCCGATGTGTTGACCTATGCCGCCGAAAAGGGCGCCACCCACGTGGTCGACGTCGCCACGCTGACCGGCGCCTGCCTGGTCGCGCTGGGTGAGCGCATCGGCGGACTGCTCGGTCGTGGCCAGCCGTTCCTCGATCAGGTGCGCGCCGCCGGCCAGGAGGTCGGCGAGGAGCTGTGGAACCTGCCGCTCTACGGCGAATACCGCAGCCTGCTCGATCATCCGCATGCCGACATCAACAACGTCGGTGGGCGATACGGCGGCGCCATCACCGCGGCGCTGTTCCTGTCCGAGTTCATCCCCGAGTCGGTGAAGTGGGCGCACCTCGACATCGCCGGCCCAGCGATCCAGACCGGCGGCTGGCGTTATTACAGCAAGGGCATGACCGGCTTCGCGACGCGGACGCTGGCGCGCGTCGCGGCCAAGCTGGCCTGATGATGGGCGTCGATGCACGCTGATCCGGCGAGCAGGGTCGCTCGTCCCACGTGGCACTGGCTGCTGCTCGCGGCCACCATGTGGCCGGTGCTCGGGATCATCCTCGCCCAGCTGTCAGCCTGGACCTGGGCTGGCGAGCTTGCTTGCCATTGGACCCTCCATGGCGCGGTGGCGTTGCTGCCAGCGATGGTGGTGTTTCGCCGCGACACCCGCTGGGGCCGGTTGTTCATCGTCCTGCTGGTGCTCGCGCTGCTGCCATGGGTGCAGAGCTCGTGGTCGACGCGCGCCACAGCGTCGGGTTCGCTCATCGCCAGCGCCAGCGTGGCGACCGCCAACGTGCAGTTCTACAACGAGGATCGCGGTGCGACGCAGGCGCTGCTCGCCGCCACCGACGTCGACCTCTTCGCCCTGCAGGAGGTCACCGCCAGCGATGAGGCGGTGCTGCGTCCACACCCGCGTTGGCCGTTCCAGATATGGGGTGGCCGCCTCGATGTCACCAGGGTCGCGCTGCTGAGCCGTCACCGCATCGTCAGCCAGCGCCTGCACGACTTCGATGGCTCCACCGTCATCGAGGCCTTGATCGACCTCGGCGAATCCCCGCTGCGGGTGTTCGTCATCCATCCCTTCGCCCCGGTCAGCGCCGAACTCGCCCATCGCCGCGATCGCCAACTGGCGCTGCTGGCGCGCGAGGTGAGCGCCGAGGCACACCCCGAACCGGTGCTGGTGCTCGGCGACTTCAACCTCTCCCACGGCGCGCAGCTGTGGCGCACCTTCGCCGGATACACCGGACTACGCCGTGCTCCTGGGCCGGCACCGGCGACCTGGCCTGCCATCCTCGGGCCGTGCGGCATCGCCATCGACCACGTCCTGGCGCGCGGCGCCGGGCTGGACGCGCTGGAATCCTTTACCGTCCCAGGCAGTGACCACCGCGGCTTGCGCGCGACGCTCACCATCACCGCCGAGGCAACGGTCATCCCATGATGCTGGCCGGGAACGCCGGGAAGTGGAGATAGCCACAGAGCTCACAGAGAGCACAGAGCGGAGCCAATTCTCCTCCTCTGCGCTCTCGGTGGGCTCTGTGGCTATGCCTTCAGTTCCGCTTCCTACCGGCGGTCACCAGATGAAGTCCAGGCCGAACAAACCGCGGACCTCCTCCTCGCCGTCGAGCTGGTACGCGATGCCGATGCCGGGATTCACCCGCAGCTCCCAAATCATCCAGTTCATGTGCAGGTTGGCGCCGACGGAACGGAACCAGTCGCCGTTGCCGTCGAGTTCGTCGCTGGAGACTTTGGCGGCGTCGTAGAACAATTCGAGAATGGTCTGACGGTCGACGAACGGCGTGGTGCTGAGGCCGGAGAAGGGACGCCACACCGGGGTACGATAGGCCACGCTGCCGCCGACGAGGTACTGACCGAGCGCCTGGGTGGTGCCGTAGCCGCGCGGCAGCTGGTTGAGGCCGTAGGTCCCGCCGACCGAGAACTGGTTCTGCAGGAAATCATCGCCTTCGGTCCAGCCCAGCGCGCCGCCGAACACCAGCTGCTGGCCGAAGCGTGGCCAGAAGCTCAGCACGTAGGTGCCAAGTCCGATGACGCGGTCCTGATCCATGTCGACGCCGAAACCACTGTGACGGTAGTTCACCGCGAAGCTGGTGCCGTCCTCCAGGGTGTAGCTGGTGGGGAAGAGCGTGGCATCGCTGTAGGCCAGGGTCGCTTCGGCGTAGCGTTCCGTATCGGTGAACGGCGTCAGGTTGAAGGTCGCCAGGCCCGCGTAGTCCTCCTCGGCGCGATCCACCGCATTGTACTCCGCAAGTCCCGCGGCGACGTAGAGCTGGAACCTCCGGCGCATTCCCGTGAGGCCGTGGCCGAGGCGGACCTCGGCGCTGCGTCGGCTTTCGACGTAGTCGTAGAGGTTGCCGTCGCTGGCGACGATCTGCTCGTCGTAGGCGCGTTCCGCCTGCCACGCCACCGCGCCGACATCGAGCGGCCAGCCGCCGTAAGCGTAACTCGCCAAGCCGACCGGCGAGGCGGCGTCGAGGCCGACGCCAGCGGAGCCGATGAGGACGTGTGAGAAGATCGGGTCGGCCATCATGCCGATGACGCCGAAGCCGCCCTCCGGCACCGCGTAGGTGGTCGGCGTCCAGAACAGCGGACGGATCTCGGCGAGTCCGCGATACGGCTCGACCGTCAGCGCCGCCGCATCGCCGGCCTCGGCGGGCAGGCTGAATCGTGGCTTGACCGCCGCCGCGTCGGCGCCGGCGTATTTTCCCACCGGTGCCGGCCAGGCGAGCGGGATCTTCGGCGCCGACCCGGGCCAGGCCGCCGGATCGTTGGGAATGCGCGCGAGGAACTGGCCCTGGCGATCGTGATCGACGATCGCCAGCTCCTTGCCGTCGGGCGAGGGCACGCAGGCGAGCACGCCGCCGATGGTGTTGGTGATGGCGGTGAGCTCGCCGGGCTTGGTGGGATCGAGACGGTAGGCGTTGGCCACGCCGCTGTGGTCGGCGCAGAAGTACAGATGCTTGCCGTCGGCGCTCCAGGTCGGCTGCAGGATGCGACCAGTGGTGCTCACCAGCACCACCCGCGCGCCCAGGGTCGGCGCGGCGGCGGCGCCGCCGATGAGGTCGTTGCCGGCCGCTTCCTCGATGGCCGCCATCACCAGACGCGAGCCGGCGGCATCGGTTTCCACCCATACCAGTTCATCGCTCATCGGCCGGAATGCCGGGCTCCACGGACGTCCCTGCGCCGGCAAGCGGGTGAGCGGCAGATCGGTCTGATCGCCAAAGCCCCACCAGCGGTCGGTGATGACCGCCTGGCACAGCACCAGGTCATGAGTGCCGTCACTCTGCAGTTGGATCGCGGCACATTGATAGTTGGGAGGCGACACCGAGATCCTGGTGGCCGGCGACGCTGTCCTGCGGACGTCCGGTTGCAGTAGGCGCTCATGGTCGAGCCGGACCCGATATCCATGCGGCGTCACGATCGACACCCGCGAGCGGTTCCACGGATCGGTGGTGAGCGCCGCGTCGCTGAACACCAGCGTGCCATCACCCAGGCTGCGGGCCGGACCCATCATCCAGGCATCATACCCCGCCGAGCGTTTGCTGCCTGCGGCGTCGACGGTAACGAATTCCGGATCGCCATAGGGGCTGTTGTAGGCGGCGAACAACCGTCCGTCCGGCAACCACGCCGGCGCGGCGACGGTGGCATTGACCGGCGTCAGCCGTTTGGCGTCGGTGATCGGTTGGGTCTTGAGGGTCGCCAGCGCGCGCTGCTGCTCGCCCAGCAGCGCGCTGCGCGCCTCGCTGATCAGGGTCAGGTGGTCCTTGCCCAGCAGCGGATCCGGACCGCCGTTGAAGGCGAAGGGCCAGCGGTGCTGCTGACGCTCGACGAGCTGCCAGATCGAGGCGCGGTCGACGGCCCCGGCGAGGTACCGGGTGTAGGCCACGCCATAGAGGTAGGAGCGTGAGCCGAACGGCCATTCGTAGTAGCTCAGCCGCCAATCGCCCGGCGGCGGGATCGCGCCGGCGGCGGCATCGAGGCGCCAGACCATATGCGTCAGGCTGTCTCGCCCGCGTCCTGCCCACACCGGGCCGGTGGCGTATTCGGTCTCCGCCCATTGCGCACAGCCTTCATGCCAAAAGGAGGGCATGGTCTGATGCGCCGGAGTCGAGAGGTAGGCGACCGCCAGGCTGAGCGGGTCGTTGGGCAGGATGCGCCCGAAGATGTTGCTGAGCGTGCGACGGAAGCCGTTCGGGTCGCGATCATTCGAGATGTGGTGCGCCAACTCGTGCACCAGCGTGCGTTCGAACTCGTCATGGCCGGTGAAGAGCGATGAGGGCTGCAGCGCTGGCGCCAGCTGGACGTTGATGATCGGCAGCGGGGTGACGGTGGAGAAGCCGTTGTGACTGTCGACGTCGTCGGTGACCAGCAGCGTCAATCGCCGCGGCAGGTAGCCGGCATCCCTCGCCATGGCGGCATAGATCACGTCGGCGCGGGCGATGCGCGGCTTGAGCGCCTCCGCCGCCTCCGCCGGCACCAGCGCATGCAGGTGTGGCGTATCGATCACCGCCAGGCGTACTCCAGGAGCAATGAACGCATCGCTGGCCGCGGCGGTCAACGACCAGATGGCGAGACCGGCGACCAACGGAATACGGAGCGTGCGCATGGGAGGGTTGTAGGAATGCCGGGGGGCCAATGCCACCGTCCGCGATCACCGGCTTCCAAGCAGTGGCGCGTCCGTGACTCGCCGTAGCTGTCCGTGGCAGGGGGGTCCCGCCATGCTGTAAAGCTGAGATAATTGGCCGCAGAGGCGCAGAGGCGCAGAGGCGAAAAAGACCCTGCTTTGCCTTTCCTCTGCGTCTCTGCGTCTCTGCGGCCGATTCTTCTTCCCTGGCTTTACAGCACCGGCCCTACGCCCTCGTGGCGGAACCGCGCTCACTGTCTGCTGGCCAGTCGTGCTCGGCAACCTAGTCTGCCGGCCACTTTCAGGAGGCCTGCCATATGACCAGCATCGCCAGTCACGACGTCGTCATCCTCGGCGGCGGTCTGGCCGGGCTCACCCTCGCCATCCAGTTGAAGCAGCGCCGTGCCGACGTCCGCGTCCTGGTGCTCGAGCGGAAGGCGCATCCGGTCGATGAGGCGGCGCACAAGGTCGGCGAGTCCTCGGTCGAGATCGGCGCCGGCTACTTCACCCGCTTCCTCGGTCTGCTGCCGCACTTCCAGGAGCGCCAGCTGCCCAAGCTCGGCCTGCGCTACTTCTTCGACGATGGTAAACGTGAGGACCTGACCAAGCGCACCGAACTCGGCGGCAATGTCTTCTTCCCGGCGCCGTCGTTCCAGATCGACCGCGGCCGTTTCGAGAACTTCCTCGGCGAGGAGGCCGTGCGCCTCGGGGTCGATTTCCATTCAGCGACCGCGGTCAAACAGGTCGACATCGGTGAAGGTCAGGCGCCCCACACCGTCACCTTCGTCGGCAGAGACGGGCAGCCGCAAACGGCCACCTGCCGTTGGGTGGTGGATGGCGCCGGTCGTGCAGCGATTCTCAAACGCAAGTTCGGCCTGCTGAAGAAACACGGCCATCAGGCCAGTTCCGTGTGGTGGCGCTACGATCGTCACGTGAAGGTCGACGACTGGTCGGATGATGCCGCATGGGCCAGACAGAACGACGACCTGGGCAAACGCTGGTTGTCGACCACCCATTTCATGGGCCGAGGGTACTGGGTGTGGTTCATCCCGCTGGGTTCTGGCAGCCACAGCGTCGGTATCGTCACCGATGAGACCATCCATCCCTTCGCCACCATGTCGTCGTACGCGAAGGCGATGGAGTGGCTGCGTGCGCACGAGCCGCAGGTCGCGCGCCACTGCGAAGGGCGTGACGCGCAGCTGCAGGACTTCCTCGGCTACAAGGATTTCTCCTACTCGTGCAAGCAGGTCTACAGCGGCGATCAGCGCTGGGCATTGATCGGCGAGGCCGGTGCCTTCCTCGATCCGTTCTATTCCCCGGGGAGCGACTACATCGGCATGGGCAACACCTTCGTCACCGAGCTGGTGATGAAGGACCTGGCCGGCGAGCCGGTCGGCACCATCGCCAGCTATTACGACAAGATCTATTTCACCTTCTTCGAGAACCACCTGTCGCTCTATGAAGGGCAGATGCACCTGTGGGGCGATGCCAAGGTGATGTCGCTGAAGATCATCTGGGACTTCGCCTACTACTGGGTGATCCCGGCGGCGTTCTTCTTCCATGGCCAGCTCACCAACGTCATGACCTTCGCACGCCACCGCGACCTGCTCGACCGCGCCGGTGTGCTCAATCGTGCGGTGCAGCAGCTGTTCCGCGCCTGGCACCGTTCGGGCGTGCAGGTGGCGACCACCTTCATCGACATCCCCGGCATCCCCTTCATGTACGACCTCAACCAGGCGTTGCACGAGGACCTCGATCTGGCGGCGTTCAGTGCGCGCCTGGTCCAGGATCTCGGCAAGCTCGAAGCCCTGGCCGGCGAATTGCTGGGTGCGGCGCTGGTCGACGTGCCCGACCTCGATGCCACCGCCTTCGTCGGCGTGACGCCGGTGGCGCCGGAGCGGGCCGACCTGCTGGCCACCGTACTGCCGCGCCTGCGCGCCGTCGTGCGCGACGGCACACCCGCCGCCGCCGGGGTCTGAGATGGCGGCACCGGACGGCCGTCGCCAATCGTGGCGTGGCCGCACGCTGGGTGGTGCATTGCTGGTCCGCTTCTGCGTGGCGGCCTTGCCCTGGGCGGGCGCCCGTGGCGCCTGGGTCGTGGCCTGGTTCATCGCCGCCGGCTTCCTGGTGGCGGGAGGACGTCGCCAATTCGGCATGCTCAGCTGGTGGCGGCGTCTGCGCCCACGTGCCGGGACGCTGGTGCATTGGCTGCTGGCCTATCGCCAGTTCGCCAGCTTCGGCCGCATCATGTGCGATCGTTTCCTGATGAGCCAGCGTCCGCAGGACTATCAGGTCGATCTCGTCGGTCTCGACGGCATGCGGGAATGCCGCCGTCGCCGGCAGGGCTGCATCATGCTGTCGGCGCACGTCGGCAACTGGGAGATGTCGAGCCTGTGGCTGCACTCCATCGCCGGGGACATCGGCAAGGTCCACGTGGTGATGGTCCGTGGTGACGTCGAGTTCGTGCAGCGTTCAACCGATCAACTGCTGCGCGGCGATTTCACCCAGGTCATCGACCCGCGCGACGGCATCGGCGCGTCCTTGGCGATCAACGCCGCGCTCAGCGACGGCGACCTCGTATGCATGCTCGGCGACCGCGTGATGGGGGGGCAGCCCGCGATCGAGGTCGACTTCATGGGCGGACGGGTGCGTTTCCCGGTCGGGCCGTTCCATGCCGCGATGATGACCGGCGCGCCCATCCTGGTCGGCTTCCTGGTCAAGACCGGTCTGCGCCGCTACCTGGTCGAGGTCGACCCGCCCTGGCAGGTGCGCCTGCCGGACAGGCGCGCCGACCGGCCGGCTGTGCTGCATGCCGCTGTGCAACGCTGGGCCCGGCGCCTCGAGCTGCAGGCCCGGCGCTATCCGCAGCAGTGGCACAATTTCTACGAGTACTGGGGCGAGCCACGGAAGTGACACGATTCCCTGGGATCGCCGGCTGCCAGCCGGCAGGGAGCGACCGGCGGAAAGCCGGGCCACTAAAATCGATTGCCCCTGGCCAGCTGGCAGCCGGCGGTCAATGCTGTTTAGCTAACGCAACGAAGAGGGAGGAAAGGCATAGCCACAGAGCTCACAGAGAGCACAGAGCTGGAGAATTGCCCCTCTCTGTGCTCTCTGAGG
>JANPIY010000914.1:0-19732 GCA_031425255.1 Planctomycetota bacterium | reverse complement strand
GTGCGACGTGCGAGGTTCCCGTGTGCGCGCGTCTGCACGGTTCCCATCCGGTCAGCGGCACACGTGCGAGCGGAGCGCACACCAGAGCAGACAGGACCTCGCACCTCGCACCTCGCACGTCGCACTTCTTCATTCTCATGGTGGCCGCTGTCCTGACCCTGCTCGCCGGTCACGCCTCCGCCCTCGACGAAAAAACCGCCTTCTTCGAGAACAAGATCCGTCCGCTGCTGGCCGAGCACTGCTTCGCCTGCCACGACGGTTCCCAGGGCAAGACCAAGGGCGGCCTGACGCTCGATACGCGCGCTGGCTGGGAAAAGGGCGGCGACACCGGTCCGGCGATCGTCGCAGGAAAACCCGAGGAGAGCCTACTACTCAAGGCTCTGACCTACACGCATGACGACGTCAAGATGCCGCCGAAGAAGGAAGGTGGCAAACTGGCAGAGGAGAAGATCGCGGCGGTACGCGCCTGGATCGCCATGGGCGCGCCCGACCCGCGCGAGGGTGGAGTCAAGCGCCTCACCGGCCTCACGCCAGAAGCGCGTGCGCACTGGGCCTATCAGCCGGTGCAGGAACCCACGGTGCCGACGCTGGCTGATCCCTGGATCCGCAACGAAGTCGATGCCTTCGTCCTCGCGAAGCTGCGCGCCAACGGCATGCAACCCAACCCGCCGGCGGCCAAGGAGGTCCTGCTGCGGCGCGTGACCTACGACCTCATCGGGCTGCCGCCGACCAGCGCGGAGGTCGCCGCCTTCATCGCGGATGGGGCGCCGACCGCCTTCGCCACCGTGGTCGACCGCCTGCTCGCCTCGCCGCATTACGGCGAACGGTGGGGACGGCATTGGCTCGATAGCGCGCGTTACAGCGACACCATCGGCCTGAAGAGCAATGGCACCAGATACCGCTATGAGGACTACCGCTATCGATCGGCCTGGACCTACCGCGACTACGTGGTGCAGGCCTTCAACGACGACAAGCCGTGGAACGACTTCCTGATCGAACAGCTCGCCGCTGATCAACTGCCGGGGATCACCGCCGGCGATCGGCGCCTGGCGGCGCTCGGCTTCATCACTGTCGGCAAACGCTTCGACAATCCAGACGACATCATCGACGAGCGCATCGACACCGTCACCAAGGCCATGCTCGGAGTGACGGTGTCGTGTTCACGCTGCCACGACCACAAGTTCGATCCCATCCCGACGGCGGACTACTACGCGCTGCACGGGGTATTCAACAACATCGACGAGTCCTATGACCTGCCGGAACTGCATCAGGCGGTGGATCCGGCGCAGGCGGCCGATTACCGCGCCCGCCTCTCCGCACTGACGGACGAGAACCGTGCCACCTTCTTCACCGTGCTGCGCAAGCGCCTCGGTGATTTCCAGGGACGTGCTGAGGGCTACCTGCGCCTGGCGGTGATCAACGGTCGTTCGCCCGAACGCCTGCAGATCGCCGAGGCCTACGGCCTGCATCCGGAAACCCGTGACGAGATCCGTGAAGTGCTGGGGGCCCTGCAGTTGCGCAACGAACATCCGGTGATCGGACCATATGCGCGCCTGTCGCGTATCCCCGAGGAGCAGTTCGCGGTGAAGGCACCAGCCACGCTCGTGGCCGCGCTGAGCGACAAGAAGAACCCGGTCAATCCGCTGGTCGAGGCAGCACTGCGGGGGCTCCAGCCGCGCACGCTGGCCGAACTCGCACGGGCGTATGGCATCCTCTTCGCCCGCGCCGCGGCCGAGTCGCCGGCCTACCTCGACGCCCTCCTCACACCTGGACACCCGGCGCCCGTCATCGACCCGGCGATGGCCGAACTGATCGCCTTCCCCTACCCGCTCGTGGATGCCGACGAGCTCATGACCAGCGAACAGCAGATGGCGTACTTCCAGAAGATCGCGCTGGAAAACAAGACCATCAATGACCTGCGCTTCACCGCCATCAACCACCTGCGCCTGACCCACCCTGGGGCACCTGGATGGGCGATGAGCGTGGCCGACAAGCCGAAGGCGACCGACAGCAACGTCTTCATCCGTGGCGAGCGGAACAAGAAGGGCCCGGTGGTGCCGCGCAGCTTCCTCACCGTGCTGAGCGGCGGTGCACGCAAACCCTTCACCCACGGCAGTGGGCGTCTGGAGCTGGCGCGCGCCATCGCCGACCCGGCCAATCCGCTGACGGCGCGCGTGACGGTGAATCGCGCGTGGATGCACCACCTCGGCGATGGCTTCGTCACCACCCCGGACGACCTGGGCGTGATGAGCGAGGCGCCCGTCCACCGCGAGCTGTTCGACTGGCTGACCGCCCGCTTCGTCGCCGAGGGCTGGTCCTTGAAGAAGCTCCACCGCCGCATCCTGCTGTCGGCGACCTACCAGCAGTCGGCAAGTACCAACGCCGCCCTCGAGGCCAAGGATCCGGACAACCGCCTGCTGTGGCGCGCCAATCTCCGCCGCCTCGACCTGGAGGCGATCCGCGACTCCCTGGTCCTGCTCAGCGGCCGCCTGGATCCCACCGTGGGCGGTCGGCCGGTGAACATCTCCGACGAACCGTATTCCTATCGCCGCACCATCTACGGCTTCGTCGATCGCCTGGCGCTGTCGGACATGATGGTGCAGTTCGACTTCAGCGACCCGGACATGCCCAACAGCCGGCGCATCAACACCATCGTGCCGCAGCAGGCGCTGTTCTTCCTCAACAGTCCGATGGCCGCCGATGCCGCACGCAACCTGCTGACGCGCAGCGAGGTGGTCACCGCCGTCAGCGATGATGCGCGGATCCAGGCGCTCTACCGCATCCTCTTCCAACGCGAGGCCAGCGGCGATGAGGTCGCCCTCGCCCTCGCCTTCATCACCGAGGCCGGCAAGCCCGACGCCGTCCGCGCCAAATCTGCGACCAAGCCGGTCGCTCCCAAGGACGGCGCCGACAAGAACAAATACGCCGGGCTGACCAATCAGGGGACCATGGTCGAGCGTACCCCGCTCAAGCCATGGGAGCTGTACGCGCAGGCGTTGATCTGCGCCAATGAGTTCGTGTACGTCAATTGAACTGAGCGTCAGCGCGTGCCTTATCGCGTGGTCACGTCCCATCCGTTGAACACCTCGCTGAAGCGGGATGAACGGCAACGCTGTCAAGCTAACGAAGAAGAATCGGCCGCTGAGACGCAGAGGGGCAGAGGAAGGCAAAGCAGGGTCATTTCACCTCTGCGGCTCTGCGCCTCTGCGGCCAAATGTCTTGGCTTTCCAGATTGGATGAACGCCCGCGGAGCGGCTAGCCGCCCGCTTCCGGGCGAGGTGTGCGCATGTGGTCGGCGAGCGCTTTGGGCCCAGGGGTCGCCTCGGTGGTGTCCAGCCGCCCGTGCACCAAGGCATCGACGAGCTGAACCAGCTTCCGGAACTCGCTCCAGGTCTGGGCTTTTGAAAAACAGGGAATCGTCAGGTAATCGGTGATCTTCTTCGGCAGGCCTTTGTTCGAGGCGCTGCTCATGAGCACCATGGGAACCTTCTGCATGCCGGGGATCTGCCCCGCCTTCTCGAGCAATTCGTCTCCGCGCATCTTCACCAGGTTCAGGTCCGAGAGGACCACGTTGACCGGGTTTCCAGCCAGGAGGTAGTCCAACGCCTGCTCACCATGCAGGAAGGCGACGACGTCGAAGGGTGACGAGCAGGCGCGCACCGCCTCCAGGAAGAGGTCGATGTCGCCCTGGTTGTCGTCAACGAGCAACACCCGCGGTCTGGAAATGGTGCTCGCTGTCATAACTGCCCTGTGCCGGTCATTGCTGAGAAGGGGTTATAAAAACGTTCACAAAGCGCAAGAGGCGCCGTGCCGTTCATTCATGGGAGGAGGGGGAGGAGCTCACGCGAAATCGCGGTACCTCACCAGACCACCAGCCAGTCCGCATGCTGGCGGCTTTGCGCCTGGGCTTTAGGAGCACCTCCGAATTTCCGTGAGCAGGCGGGCGTCGACACGGCTAGTGGATCAGTCCGTTCTTTTTAGCGGTCTGGTGACTGCTAGCCAAGTCCAAGAATCGGTATGCCAGTGACTTTCCCAAAGTCCCGATCATGCGACACGAGAGCATGGCAGCCATGCTGAATGGCTGCGCCAAGTTGAATCGCATCTGGCAGTTTGAGCCGGTATTTCAGCCGCAGCCGAGCCGCGAGCATGGCCAGATCCCCGTCGATGGGGGCTAACGTCCATCCTTGATTTGCCGTCAGCAACTGGCGGTATCGCTGCGCTAGCGCCTCCTTCCCGGCCTTGAGGGGGCCGGTGACCACCTCGGCCAGCGTGATGGGCGTGACTACGGCGGACACCCGCCCCTGGTCGATGTCCTGAAACAGCGCAGCGAAGCGCGCGGCGAGGGGGCTTCCCTCCAGGTGGTAGATCAACGGATTAGTGTCGATCAGGACGCTGGCGCCGTCGGGGATGCTGCCGGCCAAGGTCATTCCCATTCATCCCTGAGGATAGCAACGGTGCGCGCGGCGTCCTCGCCCCACAAACCCGCCCCCGACCCCTTTAGAGAGGACAGCAGGAGGTGCGGCGGGCGGCTGACGGCCTCAATGGACACCAGCGCAGCATATGGCCGCCCGCGTTTGGTGATGATCGTCGGTGAGCCGTGGTGAGCCCGCTCTAGGAGTTCAGGAAGGTGCGCGCGGGCATCTTCCGCTCCGTAGGCGCTGACGCTTTTTTTAGGGACGCGGGTCTTCATGTTGCAACCGTACGGAACGTACGGTTATGGCGCAATCGTAAATAATGTCCCGATCCCACCCGGCTCTTCCGTGGCCCAGTTTTCCCGGTTGTTCGCACCCCGCAGCAGGAAGTGAGCGGAGGCACAGAAAAATCGTGGCTTACGATGTGATAGGTCGAGATTGCGCCCCACACCCACGTGAAAAACTGGCGCGCCGGGAGGGATTCGAACCCCCAACCCTCAGATCCGAAGTCTGATGCTCTATCCAATTGAGCTACCAGCGCACGCCGGGTGGACCGTAGTCGACCGTAAGCGGGAGCAAGGTCCGCACTGTTCGTTGAAACCAGTGCTAGCGATGCACGTCGGTCAAAGCATCTATAGCTGCTGTTTGAATCTGACTTCATGAATCCAGATGAATGCCTGCCAGGTGCAGGGCTGCGAGAAGTGCGCGATCGAAAGACACGCGCTCATGTGATCGCAGATTTCACCAGACGCTCAAAAACACGATGTGCACGCAGGTGTGGAGCGGCATGTGCACGGCTCACCGCGCACTGCGTTCCGTCGGCGCAACGTCATCAGGCCCCGTGAAACAGGGCAGCTATCAATGTAAGTAAGCTCACCACTCCATGAGGAGATGAAGTGCATCGGTCTCACCCTGCATTCTGCACGACATGCGAATCGGACTCTTCTCGCGGCGACGATGGTCATTACAGTAGCGAAGTTTCCTTCACTCCTTCGATGGGAAGTACCATGCCCAGCACTCTGCAAACCAAGCACATCCTGATCGTGGATGACAATCCGGGAGACATCGATTTGTTTCGTCGGGCGACCGAACCATTCCGGGGTCTGTCCGTGCACGTGGCACACAATGTCATGCAGGCATTGGCGTACTTGAAGAAGATGCCGCCGTACACGCTCGCGCCGGCGCCGGACATCATCTTCCTCGATATCCGCATGCCGTTGTTGACCGGTGAGACCGTCATCCCGCTGGTGCGGCGTGAAGCACAGTTCCAGAAGGTCCGGATCGTGATGTTCACCTCGTCATCGCGCCCCGAGGATCGCCATCTCTGCCACGGTCTCGGCGCTGACGATTATGTGGTCAAGCCTTGTGACTGGGATGAATGGCAGGCGACGATCGTGCAGGTCCTGGCGCGTAATGGGGTATTCGACGACGTGCGCTGAGCAGCATTCGGAGAACTTGCAACGTCGAGAACAACGAACACACTACCTCCGTTTTCGCCGCTTTATCCGCGCATGGCTCGCGGCCGCGTCCGCACAGCCAGTCCCATCATCTTTTGCACAGCACAAGGAAGGCCGTGGCTCAACTCACCTGGAAATACCAACTCAGCGACTACCGTGCGAGCGCGGTCAGCGAGCTGGGCACCTATCGCGTGATAGGCGGTCCAGAACAACGCTGGGTGGCGCTGTTCATCCCGTTCGCCACGAGCGCGAACACCACCCTCTCCGAGGCCTTCCCCGCCTGCAATTTCGCCACGCTCAGCGCAGCGGTCAGGACTTGTGTGGTCCATGCGGAACGGTGCATGAAGATCACCTGCTAGCCCAGCTCGCAGAGTTGCGCCCAGCGACCTGACCGCTCAGCGCAGGCGCAACGTCGGCGGCGGCAACGTCGGGTGGCGGTTGCCGGCGAAACCGTGGACGACGCCGGCGGCCAGTTCGAGCGGATTTTCCCGCACAATGATCAACGTGAGCAGCCGGTTGCCATCGTGGCGGATGCGCTCAACCAGCGCGGAGCCGTCGATCGACATCGCTGCGCGCAACAGTCCGCTGGGCATGGTGAAGTCGCCGACCCGGACCGCCTTGCGGCCATCCACCCGACCCGGGTCGTCGTCGAAGGCGGGCATGGTCGCCCACTCCAGGCGTTCAGGTGACCAGGCGTCCAGCAGGTCGTCGGTGACGGCATAGACGGCGAAGCACGCGTCCCCGCCAAGGGCGGCAAAGCCGAAGCCGGTGGCATCGAAGTGCAGCGTCAATCGCGCGGCCTGCACCGGCTCTGGCAACGTCAGCGTGCTGAGGTCGAAGCGCACGATGGCCTTGCGCAGGAACGTGCGGGTCGGCGCGTTCTTCAGCAGCAGCAGCGTGTCAGAGAAATGTTTCTCGGTTCCTGGGGAGGTGACATAGCTGGCCGCACCATGGCCGGTGGCGGTGGTCAGTTCGTGGGTGAACACCGGTGCGGCCGGGGCGGGCGTCTGATTGTCAGGCTCACTCGTCAGCGCCGTGACCAGGTGCAGGCCTGAAGGGTCGATCGCCGCCATCTGCTGGGTGAGCAGGTGCAATGGCGATCCACCCTGGCGGTGGCGCAGTTCCACCTCGCCCTGCATCACATGCACGCTGGCGTGCCCATCGCTGTTGGTGCTGATGCCGAAGTCGGTGCCATGGTCGATCAGCGTCGCGTCGGCGGTGAGCACGGTGAATCCGCGCGCGGCCGGCGGCACATGCGCGACCAGCGAGCCGCTGTGGAGGCGGCAGAGCTCCCTGGTGATCAGTTCCAGTTCCCCAGGTCCTTCGAGCGTCACCTCGGCCCCATCGCGGAAACGCACTCGCGCCAGTCCCTCGACCAGCCGCAGATGTCCGGCCGTCAACACCGAGCCGGGTTCGGTCGGCAGCGTACTGTTGGCCCAGCGCGCATTGCGCGCCTCCTGCAGGACGGCGACCTCGACGCGCGCAGCGGTGGTGGACCACCATCCGCCGACCAGAACGACCAGGACGGCAGCGGCAGCGGTGTTCCAGGCCCAGCGCGAACGGAACCAGCGTGGCGCGGGCCTCTGAGCCGGCGTGACCGGCCGCAGGACCGCCTGCAACGGCGCATCGCTGAAGCGGGCGCTGTTCTGCCGCAATTGCGCATGCAGATGCAATTGCTCGACATACAGGCGGCGGAGTGCGGGATCGCCAAGCACCAGCGCCTCCAGGCGTTCCCGCTCGTCCGCCGTCAAGCGGCCATCGCAGAGGCGATCGCAGAGCGCGATGAGCTGGTCGGTCGGGGTGGGAGCGGGGTCAGGAGACATGGGTGGTGGTCAGGGCTTGGGTGATGCAGCCGTGCAGCGACTGGCGGATGCGGCTGAGCAGGCGGTAGAGCGCGGTGGTGGTGCGCCCGAGCTGGGTGGCCATGTCCTCCAGTGCCAACGCGTGATGGTAGCGCAGTTCGAGGACCTGGCGGTGATCGGTGCTGAGCTTGGCCAGGCACTCATGCAGAGCGCGTTCGCGCTGACCGAGCTGATCGCCCGCCTGCTCCATCTCGTCGGCGACGGCGTAGAGGAAGGCGTCGCTGAAATCGAGGCGGTCGCGGTGCCGCCGTTTGCGGAAGGCCAGCACCTGATGGAAGCAGACCTTGCGCGCCCAGGCGGCGAAGTTGGTGCCAGGCTCGAACTGGGCGAAGGCGCGCCACATCACCACCTTGGCCTCCTGCAGGACGTCGTCGGCGTCCGCCGGCTGCGGTACCATGGTCATGACGTAGGCACCCAGCAGCCGCTCGTGGCGGGCGAGCAGGACGACGAATTCCTCGGCATGGGGCGCAGGGTCAGGCATGGGATCACCCGGGAAGTCCGTCGCGGACGGAAGTTGGACAGGCAAAATGTGGAGGCTTGCCGGCAAGGCTCGGGCGATGGCGTCCTTCCGCAATTCCGGGCCGCTTCGGGCCCACGTGGCAGCTCTTGGGGTGACGCGGACAAGCTCGTGCGAATGAGGTGTCCAAGATGCTCGGAAGCGGACTCATCGGAGGAGAGCACCCATGAGAAGCATCCTCCTCGTCATCGGCCTGATCCTGTCCTGCGGGGGCGCCCCTGGCGCGCTCGCGGGGTCGGAAGCCGATGAGATCGCTTTCTTCGAGTCCAAGGTACGGCCGATCCTCAGCGAACGCTGCTTCGAATGCCACAGCACGGGTAAGAAGGTCAAAGGCGGTCTCGCCCTCGACACCAGGGCCGACTGGGCGAAGGGGGGCGACGCCGGTCCGGCCATCGTGCCTGGGAAGCCGCACGAGAGCCTGCTGATCACCGCCATCGGTTGGCGTGACCTCGACCTGCAGATGCCGCCGAAGCAACAGCTCAGCGAGCGGGAACGGCAGGTGCTGACCGAGTGGGTGCAACGTGGCGCCCACGATCCGCGGGCAGGCGCAGCACAAGCGCCGGCCAAAGATCGTGCGCTCGGCATCGAGGCAGGGCGGACGTTCTGGGCCTACGCACCGCTGACATCGGCGACCCCGCCAGCGGTGCAGGACGCGGGCTGGGCGCGCACCCCCATCGACCACTTCATCCTCGCCGGCCTGGAGGCGCGCGGGCTGCGTCCGGCGGCGGACGCGACTCCCGTCGCGCTGGTCCGCCGCCTGGTCTTCAGCCTCACCGGACTGCCGCCGAGTCCGCAGCAGGTCGACCGTTTCGTCGCCCGCGCCGGCACGAATGGCACCACCGGCAGCAACCGCGCGCAGGCGGTCGACGAGCTCACGGCCGAACTGCTGGCCACGCCTGCTTTCGCCGAGCGCTGGGCCAGCCACTGGCTGGACCTCACGCGTTTCGCCGAGTCGAGCGGCGGTGGCCGCACCCTGCTGTTCAAGGATGCCTGGCGGTTCCGTGACTACGTGGTGCAATCCTTCGCGGAGAACCGACCGCTCGATCAGATGATCCGCGAGCACATCGCCGGCGACCTGTTGCCCGCCGCCTCGCCGCAGGAACGTGCGCGCCAGCTGACCGCCACCGCCTTCCTGGCGCTCGGCCCCACCATCTACGAGGAACAGGACAAGCAGCGCCTGCGTTTCGACGTCATCGACGAGCAGCTCGATACCATCGGCAAGGCCTTCCTCGGCCAGACCATCGGCTGCGCGCGCTGCCACGATCACAAGTTCGATCCCATCCTGCAGCGCGACTACTACGCCTTGGCCGGCATCTTCGCTTCGACCCGCACGCTGTCGAATTATACCGACAACGTGGTGCGCTGGATCGATGCGCCACTGCCGCTGGCGGCGGCTGAGGAGAAAGCCATCACCCAGGCTGCGTCGCAGCTTGAGAGCGCGCAGAAACGGCTGAAGGAGGCGAAGAACGAGGTCGCCCGTTTCAAGGACGTCGCCTCGGGCCTGTCGCAGAAGACCAACCAGCCCATCCCGCTCAGCGAGTTGGCCGGCATCGTCATCGATGACGCACAGGCGCAGGCGAGCGGGCAGTGGAAACAGTCCACCCACTCACCGCATTTTTTTGGCAGCGGCTATCGGCACGACGATGGCAAGGACAAGGGCGCCAAGACCCTGACCTTCACGCCGCGGCTGCCGGCCTCCGGACGTTACGAGGTCCGGCTGGCCTATCCCGCGCTGGCCGGGCGCTCCACTCGTGTGCCGGTGCACATCTTCCACGCCATGGGCGAGGTCACGGTCTTCGTCGATCAGACCAGGACGCCCGATCTCGAGAACCGCTTCGTCTCCCTCGGCACCTTCACGTTCGAACAGGACGGCGACAGCTACGTCATCGTCTCCAACGAAGGCACCACCGGCTATGTCACCGCCGACCTCGTGCAGTTCCTGCCGGTGGGTGCCACCCCTGCAGCCCTCGCCACCAAGGCGGCGGCCGAACCTCCGACCGTCAGCACCCTGCGGGCGGAGATCAGCCGACTGGAAAAACAGGTGGCCGAGCTGACGGCCATCACCGAGAGCCGGCCATTGACCATGAGCGTGCGCGAGGAGGACACCGTCGGCGACACCCACATCCGCATCCGGGGCGAGGTGCATCAGAAGGCGGCGCTGGTTCCGCGCGGATTCCTGAGCGTCCTCAGCCACGGCACGACGACCCTGCCCGCATCGCAGAGCGGACGTCGCGAACTGGCCGACTGGCTGGTCAGCAGCCGCAATCCGCTCACCGCCCGGGTGCTGGTGAACCGCGTGTGGGCGTGGTTGGCGGGGCAGGGACTGGTACGCACGGTGGACAACTTCGGCACCACCGGTGAAGCCCCCAGCCATCCCGAATTGCTCGACCACCTCGCCCGGCGTTTCCAGGAGGGCGGCTGGAACCTGCAGGCGCTCATCCGCGACATCGTCGGCTCGCGTACCTGGCAACTGGCGGTGGCGTCAGCGCCCGCCGATCCCGACAACCGCTGGTGGTCGCACGCCCAGCGTCGGCGCCTGGACGCCGAGCAGATCCGCGACGCCCTGCTGACGGTCAGCGGTGCGCTGGACCGCACCGTCGGCGGGGCGAACATCCGCGGCGCCAACACCGCCGCGTCGGAGAGCGCCGCCGCGTCGGCGGTGGAGTTCGGCTACCAGTTCACCGACCTCCGCCGCAGCCTGTATACGCCGGCCTTCCGTAACAACCGTCTGGAGCTGTTCGCGCTTTTCGACTTCGGTGACATCAACAGTTCGCAGGGCCAGCGGCACACCAGCACGGTGGCGCCGCAAGCGCTCTACTTCCTCAATCATCCCTTCGTGCTGGAGCAGGCGAAGCTCGCCGCCCAGCGTGCCCTGGCGGCGGCCGGCACGCCGGCCCAGCGGCTCGCCAGCGCTTTCACGCACTGCCTCGGCCGTACGCCGCTGCCCGCGGAAACGGCAGCCTGTACGGCGCTGCTCCAGGAAGGCGCTCCGTCCGAGGAGGCCTGGACGATGATCTTTCAGACCCTCTTCGGTTCCGTGGCCTTCCGTTACCTCGACTGAACCCAGCAGGCATACCGTCATGAAGCATGATCCCCTCACCCGTCGTCATCTGCTGCGCAACCTGGCCTGCGGTTTCGGCGGCCTCGCCCTGGCCGGCCTCACCTCCAGTCTGCTGCCGGCCGATACCGGTCCGTTGCGTACGCGGCACCATCCCGCCAAGGCCAAACGCGTGATCTTCCTCTTCATGGCCGGCGGCGTCAGCCAGGTCGACAGCTTCGACTGGAAACCGGAGCTGGTGAAGCAGGACGGACGCATGCTCGATTTCGCCGACGAGCGCGCGATCAAGCGCGGCGGCAGCGGCGCGAACCGGCGGGTGATGAAACCGTTGTGGGCCTTCAAGCAGCACGGTCAAAGCGGCTTGTGGGCTTCCGACCTCTTCCCCCATATGGCCAAGCACATGGACGACCTCTGCGTCATCCGCTCCCTGCACACGGAGGGCGTGGCGCACGGGCCGGCCACGCTGTTCATGCACACCGGGGCGGCCAACTTCCAACGCCCCTCGATGGGCTCCTGGCTGCTCTATGGGCTGGGCACCGAGAATCAGAACCTGCCCGGCTTCGTCAGCATCGGGCCTTCGCTCGGGAACGGCGGGCCACGCAACTACGGCAGCGCCTTCCTGCCGGCGGTGCACCAAGGCACTGCCATCGGCCGTGCCGGCATGGCCGCGCGCGAGATGACCTTCGGCAACATCCGCCCAGGTCGGCCGTTGGCGGCCGCGCGCCGCCAGTTCGACCTCCAACAGTCGATCAATGCCGCCCAGCTCCAGCAGCACGCCGGTGAGCAGGAACTCGAGGCGGTGGTCAGCAGCTACGAACTCGCTTGGCGTATGCAGACGCAGGCCCCTGGAGTGGTCGATCTCGCGCGCGAATCGCAGGCTACCCGCGACCTCTACGGCGTCGGCGGGAAGTCCACCGACGACTTCGCGCGCAAATGCCTGATGGCGCGCCAGCTCAGCGAAGCCGGCGTGCGCTTCGTGCAGGTGAACTACAACACCAGCAGCTCCAGCAATCCGGCCTGGGATCAGCACAGCGACATGCCCCGTCATGGCGACCACGCCGCAGCGGTGGACCAGCCGGTGGCGGCGCTGCTCGCTGATCTCAAGGCGCGTGGCCTGCTGGAGGACACCATCGTCTGGTGGGGCGGCGAGTTCGGCCGCACGCCGTACGCCGAGAACAACGGCACCGGCCGCGATCACAACCCAGGCGGCTTCACCATGTGGGTGGCCGGCGGCGGGTTCAAACGCGGCTACGCCCATGGCAATACCGACGAGTTCGGCCACTACGCGATCGAGAACAAGGTCCACCTGCACGACCTGCACGCGACGCTGCTGCATCAACTCGGCATCGACCATGAGCGCCTGACCTTCCGCCATGCCGGTCGTGACTATCGCCTGACGGATGTGTACGGCGAGGTCGTCCGCGAGCTGCTGACATGACGGCACCATCCACTCTCTCGCCATGCCCCGTGAACAGCACCATGCCCCTGCACCGGCTCGCACTCGGCCTCGTGCTCACCCTGGTACTCGCTCGCCTCGGAGCGCAGGACGTCGCCATCCTGCTGTTGCCCGGTCCGATGCTGCCGATCGATCGTCCCGGCCATCACGACTACCGGGGCGGCGTCCTGGTGCTGCGCGATTGCCTGCAGCAGACCCCGGGCGTGCGCGTGACGCTGGGGGACGAGGGGTGGCCGGCGGACGAATCGGAGCTGGCCCGTACGCAGGCCGTGGTGTTCTACTGCGATGGTGGCGGCAAGCAGCCGTACCTCGCCACGCCGGAACGCATCGCCGCCATCGATGCCGTGGTAGCGCGCGGTGCCGGCCTGGTGCTGATCCATCAGGCGATCGATCATCCCGCGACGCACGTCGAGCGCGCAGTGCAGTGGATGGGCGGGAGTTTCGACCCTGCACGATCGACGCGCGGCCATTGGCCCAGCACCCACACCGACTTTTCCGTCCATGAACTGACCGCTGGCGTGACCGCCTGGACCATCGCCGACGGTTGGCTGCGCGACCTGCGATTTGTTCCCGACCTCCAGGGGATCACCGCCTGCGTGTGGTCGAGCAAGACTGGCCCCAGCAGCCGCCTGGCTGGCGACGCCGCCATCACCGCCTGGGGCTACCAGCGACCGGCCGGCGGCCGCTCCTTCGCCTTCACCGGCGCGGACGGCCACGAAGCGTGGAAGCTGGCCGGCGTGCGTCAGTTGCTGACCAATGGCGTGTTGTGGAGTGCAGGTGTGCCGGTGCCGGACGGTGGCGCACCCTGTGCGCTGAGTGACGCCGTCATCGGCCGCCATCAGACGCCGCGAATGGATGGAAACCGTTTATTCAAGCGCTGAGGTGACGCTCAGGCACGCCAGACGAGCGCCCGTGAGGTCGTCCCGTGTTCTCCCCATGCCCTCGGAACGTCCGCACGTCTTCGGACGCTCAGATCTGGTGCGGTCGGATCGCTCATTTGCGGTGGGACGGTTGCAGATCCGGATCGCGGAAATCTGCATGACATGAAGTACACGACGCACCGACCTGCTGGAAAGCCTGCTGGGCGGCGGCGGCATCCTTGGCACGTATCGCCGTCATCAGTGCCGCAGCCGCGGTTTCGGCCTGGGAGAGCCGTTGACGATACTCGCCGGGAAACGTGCCCGTTGCCGGTAGGCGCGCCAATTCGCGGAAGTCCTCGCGCAACAACAGCGCTTCGTGTGCAGGATCGATATCGGGATGGGCAGCGGGAGCTTTCCAACCGGCCTCACGCACCGCGCGCAGGTGGTCCCAGCGTTCGTCGATGGTCAGCATGGAGGCGACCGTCGCGGCCACCGTCACGGCGGCGGGAAAGGTGGTGCCGACGCTCGCGAGTTCCTCCGCGGTTATCGGCGTCCATGTCCGTACGCTTTTCCACAGCCCGATGTAGTGCGGGGACGTTCCAGCCTGCGTCATGGCTGCCAGCGCCTGCTCGTTGGTCCAACCATCCTGCGCCATCACCGCGATGACGGCGGCCGCGGGACCACGATGCTGGCCATGGTGGCAGTGGATGAACACCGGTCCTGGCAGGTCTTGAATCGCACGGGCGAGGGTCAGCGCCTGGCCCCGCGTGATGCCACCGTAGGCGACCGGGATGTGCACATAGCGGAGGCCGAAACGGGTGGCGCGTTCCCCATCCGGTCGCGCGCCATCGACCGAGACGATGGTCTTCACGCCATGGGCCTGCAGGGCGCGGAAGCCATCGTCGCCCACCGGGCTCGAGCCGCAGAGGACCTTGCTGCCCAGGCGGAAAGCGTTGTGGATCGGCTCCAGGGGCAACATGAGCGCCGGGCCGTCCGGCGTTGCCGTAGGCGGCACTGCTGATGCGTCCACCGCCCACCCGGCGGTGGAAAAGACCACGCAGAGGGCTCCCATGAGCGCGCGAATTCCGACGCTCACGCTGCCCATAGCCCTTCACCTCGATCCGGCGCTAGTTACCGGACCTTTGGCTTCTTGCCAAGCCTTTCAGTTCAACGCGGGCTCCGCGTCGTGACGGTCGCCCACGGAAACATCTGCGAATCATCACCGGTCCATGGTCCGCGACGTTTTGGACCGGCGGGCATGAAGGGTTCTCTTGTAATCTGCCGGCTTCATGAAATAGGGATTCACCTTCACTTCTTTGCCGATGACCACGTGGGAATGGGTGCCCAGGACATCCAACAGCACCTGTCCGCTGATCTTGCTTGCGTCATAGATGCACAAGAAGGTGGCGTCATATATGTCGAGGAGGCTGTTGACCTCGCTCTCGTACTCCAACAGCTCTTGCGTCTGCGGCATCTCGCGATGTGCCCACATCATATCGGCACACGTCCGCAGGCCGCTAAAAGGACCGGCAGCGACCTCCTTCAATTTACCTTCCAGATCACGGAGCATCCGCTCCTTGGAAAAGGTCCCCGCCGCCAGGTAGACGTCCGCCGAACAATGGAAACACAAGTGACCCCCGGCCGGTGTCGTGGTGACGGTCGCCGCCGACAGGCGGGCCCGACAATCGTCCAACGGCTCCCCATCCATCACGGCCATGACACTTTCATTGTTCCGCATCCCCTCCAGGAGGTAGGGAATGAGGACGTCGTATTGCTCCTCCCGCGAATCGAAAAAGCAGCAGATATGACGCGGAGCCTGAAGTGCGACTCCCGCGATCGTTACTGGACGTTGCTCGGGGGAATGCATGCGCGAACGATGGGCAATGCCCCATGAACTCGCAACCAGAAATCCATCGACGCGTGCATCGTGCAAAATAGATCATCGTCCTCAGGGCGGACCGCCTGCCGGCTGCAGGGGAAGCGGAGGAGCCGCATTCAGGCGCCGGGGTGATGGGCAAAGGATGATCTCTGTCTTGGAGATTTCCGGCCCCGCACATTCAAACCCGTGCAGCAGGCACTCGCCGTGAAGGAAAGGACGGATGACTGCTGCAGCAGCGTGATCGGCCGCGGCACGCGAGGTTTCCATCCGCACACACAGGTGGATTGGAAAGCCGGACCGGCACTCGGACATGAGCAGCAACAAAAACACCTGCGCGCATGATGCGGCAGGTGCGTCTGAACCTCGAGGTGATCGAGGCCGATCTCTGCTCGCCGACGCCGATGGCGAAGGGTCGCATAGACCGTTCTATGTAGATCCCGCAACGGATACGGAACTAATCGGAAGGAGGGTCTGAGCGATGGCGCTGAGAGGGCGAGGCGGGGCGGTGGGAGACCCAGGAGGGTTGAATCGGCCGGATCTCGACGCACCTACTTCGGACCCTTCGAGAGGGAGCGTATAGAACTCCAGTTGGCGCGTTCAACGATGATGGTGCGGCACTTCTAGACGACCGTGTTGAATACTTGATCGATGGTGAGCCTCCAGTGTGGGCAACGTTGGTTGCGGGCGCATCCATCGACTTCCGTTAGGCTACTATAATGATGTTGCAATGAAGCCCATCATCGTCGCTCTGTTGATGAGTCTCGTTTCCATACTTTGGGCCGAGGACACTTCAATAGCGTCCCAAACGGTTGACCTGCCTCTCGGTTTCGAGGAAGGATGTGGGCGCGTAAAATGTGCGAACGCAATGGAGCTGGTCAGAGAACAGGGCATCGACTCTCAACTCTTTATCATTCGTCCACAGAAGAGCGAACCGCCCTGGACCTTGACGATTATCAACGACCACCGTCTAGAACCGATAAAAGCCAAGGCAGATCGTCAGCGCGAATGGTGGCCTTTCGGCATCCTCACGACCCTGCATATTCACAACAATGCAGACGGTTCGGTGTGGGCCGAGTCGTTGATTTCTACTGGGCGTGTATTAGAGCCGGATGCCCAAACCGGAACATTTACTGCGTCCGGTCCGAGGTCGAAGGCTCACTTCAAGTTTTGGTTTGCCAATGAAACCCTCGTCGAATCTACGATGACGTCATTGGAGTTCATCAAAGTGCAGCGTTCCCAGAAATAGCACGTAGGGAATCACCGTCGAGAGTTCGAATCCTGCCTTCCACGCACGTTGTGGCACCAACCTGGAACTGGAGTAGGCGTTTGTGTGGAGGAGAGGGCAGATGGCGCTCATCAAGCGGATTGACGAGCGCATTGCCCGGCTCCAGAAGCACTGACTTACCAGAAACCATCTCCGTGAGGCCGCCTTTCGCGCCCAGGCTGGCGGTGTGCCGCCATACACCTGGTTGTAGTAGCTCAGTTCAAGACACGACTCCATGCCCTGCGCCCGGGCGTCGGAGACGATGGCGTCGAGCCAGGCGAAATCGCAGGTCCTCGCGACGCGTTCGCAGCACGCCCAATGCGATTACATGTGCAGTGACTTCACCCCGGTCGCGCCCAGCTAATCGCGGTACTTCCAGTAGGCCACCCAGTCGCGGTCGAGGCTTTCAAAGTCGATGCGGCACGACGAGGCGGCGATGTCCTGCGCTGCGCGCGATAGCCGCAGGCCGTCCGCTGAAAGATCCGGCAGTCACAATTTTTGGTCAGCTGGCCAACAAAAAATGCCCAGCCTTACTGACGCAAGGCTGAGCATAGAGCGACTTGCACTGGCTCCCCACCCAGATTGAGGCACCAAACCGGAGCACGGGTGGGCGGTGGTGCGGAGGAGGGGAAAGGCGGGACGGTGGGAGATCAATGAGACCTGGCGTCGATGTCCTGCGCTACTTTCTTGTCGACGAGGTGTGGATCACGAAATTGTCGTAACGGATGACGGCGGGATCGAGGTACCTGTCATTGAAGGCAGCAAGCTGGTATCGTCGCTCATTTGCCGCGAAAGCTTCGTTTTCCTGGATGAACTGCTTCTGCGGGATGTGGATCTCACCCGGTACCGTCGAGTTCATGATCATGTCACTCTGACGACAGGCGAAGTAGCCATACAGATAGCCGCGATTGTAGCCGTACCCGGTTCCAGATTCACGGCCTGCCCAAAAGGAGACCAATGCGATGCCGACCACGCCGAAGATGGCACCAATGCGAATAAATGATCCTTTGGTGGCGATACGCATGACGATTCTCCTCATTACCTGCCGACCGTAGATAAGCTCGCATGAGGTGCAATTGTCGCTCTCTGGGTCACCGCAATGCCGCGGTCTCTGGAGAAGGTCCATGAAGAGGTGGCGGGCTGGCGGGTACGGGCGTCAGCGCGGCAAGCCGACAGGGCCTCCAGCAGACAGCACCAGGAGCGACCAACGGAATGGGAGCGTCCGGGACGGGCGGAGATTCAGTCGGTCGCCGCGGACGCTCAGGTGCGCTCGGCGGTTAACACCGAGGAGTGCGAGGTGCTGGTGTTTCAGCGCGACGCGGTGCAGCGAAAGCTGGATATCGCGATGGATGCGGCGACCGAAGGTGGAGCAGGTGCGCATGCCTGGGGCGCGCATCGCATCGCTGCGCTGCAGATCGAGCTGGAGCGCCACGCCGTCGCCATCGGTACGATGGAGGAGAAACCGCGGCGGCTGCGCTAACGACGGCGGAATGTGATGTTTCCGTGTCGCGCGCTGCAATGCAGGAGCTGGATCCCGTCGACCAACAAAAACACCTGCGCGCATGATGCGGCAGGTGCGTCTGAACCTCGAGGTGATCGAGGCCGATCTCTGCTCGCCGACGCCGATGGCGAGGGTCGCACAGACCGTTCTATGTGGCTCCCCGGGAGGGATTCGAACCCCCGACCAGATGATTAACAGTCACCTGCTCTACCACTGAGCTACCGAGGAATGTGGTAGGCGCGGCATCATTGGACGTCACCCATGATGTCAAGATGACCGCTGATCGGGACCCCAACCCATACGGCTGCAGCGGCTTGAGCGAGATGATGGATGCCGGTGGCCAGCCTCGGCCAGCGTGGCGTGGCTGCCTTGGTGGGAGGGTGCGCCAGTGGTGGTGGTCCGGCGGCTCACCACCAGCAGTGGGGCCGGACTCCGAGAGATCGACCTGATGACGTGACGGAGCCGGCGGGCGGATTGGACTCGCGGCGATTCATGGGGTATTTCCAGATCCCATGACCACCCCCACAGACGACCAGCTGATCTCCATCATCGATGACCTGACGCCGCCGGAGCAGCGCCTGGGGACGCCCTGGCGCTTGCTGGTGGTCGATGACAACCAGAGCGTCCTCGACCTCAGCGACATGGTGCTGGCGGGGATGGTGGTCGATCGCCGGCCGGTGACGTTGTTCTATGCGCAATCGGCGGCGCGCGCGCAGGAGGTGCTCGACGAATGGGGGCATCAGACCTTCGCCCTCGCCCTGGTCGACCTGGTGATGGAGGACGACACCGCCGGCATGCGGCTGGTCGAGCACGTCCGCGGTACGCTCGGCAACGGCCTCATGCGCATGATCCTGCGTACCGGCCTGAGCCGGATGATGCCGACGGCGGAAGCCATGCGTCGGTTGGATATCGATGGCTGCCATCTCAAGACCGATCTGCGGTCGCAGGTGCTGATCGATCTTGTGGTCGCCTCGTTGTGCCGTTGGCAAGAACGCACGGCGCAGGTCTGATCAGAGCTGCGCGATGGCGGGCACGATGACCAGCGGCAGCATGCGCACATGCCTGATGACGATGATCCGTGGTTCGCCAGCTGTCCCGACCGGGTTGGCAGCGATAGCGAGAAGTGGGAACGTTGGGCCGGCCAAAATGTCATCCCGGCGTGGGTCGCGGACATGGATTTTGCCTCGCCACCCGCCGTCATCGCCGCACTGCACGAGCGCGTCGCGCATGGGGTGTTCGGCTACCCGGTGGCACCGCCGGCTCTGGCGCAGGCGGTGGCGGCGCATCTGGCCACACGCCAGGGCTGGATCATCGATCCGGCGCACGTCGTACCACTCCCTGGGATGGTGGTGGGCCTCAACCTCGCTGCGCGCGCGGTCGGCGAGCCGGGGGACGAATGTCTGATCATGACGCCGATCTATCCGCCCTTCCTGAGCGCGCCGGCGAATCACGGACGCCGTGTGGTG
>JANPIY010000913.1:0-7363 GCA_031425255.1 Planctomycetota bacterium | reverse complement strand
AACGGCCCGCCTTCCTTGCCTCGCTCGACGATGGCTCGGGCTCGCTACGGGATGGGTTATGAAACCAACTCTAAGCTCATGAAGAAGAATCGGCCGCAGAGACGCAGAGACGCGGAGGAAATACAAAGCAGGGTCTTTCTCGCTCTGCCTCTGCGCCTTTCAGGCAACTTCCTCACCGGCGACCGACAGCCGATATTCACCACAGAGCCCACGGAGCGCACAGAGAAGAGCTGGTCACCTCTGTGCGCTCTGTGAGCTTTGTGGCAAATATCATCTCCCTCTCTGGGATAGGTGGCCATAGAGGGACTCGGGAACCGACAGCGAGAGGTGGCCAAGCCGCCAAGGGACTCTGCGGCTAGGTATCCCAGCTTTACCGTATCGGGCCGGAGCCCTCGCCCGCTCAGTGCTCGGTCAGCCGCTTCAGCTTCGCCCGCAGCCCGACGTTCTCCTCCTTCAGCTTGCGCGCGTCGTCGAGCCGCTGCTGGGCGCGTTCGCGTTCCTCGGCCACTTCGCGCGAGGAACGATCGCGCACCTGTTCGAGTTCCTTGCGCTTCTCCTCGACCTGGATGCGTTGTTGTTCGCCGAGTCCGACGGCGTCGGCGAGGGCGGTCTCCAGCTCGCGGCGTTGGTCGCGCAACTGGTCACGTTCACGTTGCACCTGCTTCAGCTCACGTGCGAGGTCGCCGCTGCGCACGGCGACGCCGGCGTGTTCACCCTGCAGACCACCGAGAGCGGCGATGCGTTCGTTGGCCAGCGCCAGCTCCTGCGCCAGGGCTTCGACCTGCGCGGCGTTGCCCTTGGCTTCGGTGCGCTCGGCCACCAGGGCGTCCAGGGTGCGGTCCTTGTCCTGGATCAGCGCGTCGCGTTCGGCCAGGCGGCGGAGGAACTCCTCGCGTTGGCTGCGCAGGCGCGCCTCGCTGGATTCCAGGCGTTCGCTGAGATCGGCGAGCACGCGCTCCTGCCGGTCCTGTTCCGCTTGGGCGGCAACCGCAGCGTCGCGCAGGGTGCGGTTCTCCTGCACCAGGTGTTCGCCCGAGGTGGCGCCGCGCGCCTGGAGATCAGCGACCTCGGCCTGGGCGAGGCGGAGCTGATCATGATCGTGACGCTGCCGGGCGGTCAGCTTGGCGTGCTGCTCGCGCAGCTCCATCACCGCCGAGGTCTGATCGGCCAGGCGGGTGGCGGTCGCTTCAAGTTCCGCGCGCAGGGCCTGCTCGCTCGCCGTGTGTTCTTCGGCCATGCGGGTCAGCCGTGCGAGGTCGGCTTCGAGACGCTGACGCTGGGCCTGGGCGCGGCCGAGCGACAACGACAACGCCTGCCGCCGCGCCACCAGGCAATCGACCACCTGCCGCGCGCCATCACCCAGAGCGAGGCTGCTCTCGCTGGCCATGCTGCTGTCGTCGCCAGCCGCGCGCAGGCGGTTCAGGGCCTGATCGAGGCCGCCGCGCGCCTCGGCGATGCCGGGGGCCTGGTCGATCAGCTCCTGCGCTTCGCGTTCAGCGATCAGCGCGAGCGATTCCGCCAGGCTGCGCAGCGCACCCTCGGCGGCATGCATGCGCGCGTGGTGCGCCCAGGCGGTCTGGGCCACGCGGTCGTGTTCGCTGGTCAGGGCGGAGAATTCCTGATCACGCTGGTCGAGCTGATGGGTGAGCTGCTCGACCTCCGAGCGGGTGGTGGCGACCACCTCGTCGCGTTCACCTTCGAGGGCCGCGCTGCGCATGCGGCTGTCATCGAGCGCGAGTCGCGTGCTGGCGAGTTCGCGGCTGGCGCGTTCGAGTGCTTCATGCAGCGAGCGGCGGCGGGCGGCGAGCCCGCTGATGGCCTGGCCAACGGACTCGCCGAGCTGATCGCCGCGGCTGAGCGCGGTCAGGGTGCTGGCGCCGTCGGCGTCGCTGGACCAGGCGTCGCGCAGGTTGGCCATCACCATCGCCGCCTGGCGGTCGCGTTCGGCGACGGTGGCCTCGGTGGCCGCTACCTGGTGACGTAGGCTGGTGACCTCGCCCTCCAGCGCATCGCGGCGGGCCCGCGCCGGCGCCAGCTCCTGGACCTGCAGTTCACAGCGGCTGTCGAGTTCGCCGATGGCGCGGACGCGGGCGGCGAGATCGGATTCCAAGGCCTGGAGGCGGCCCTGGCCGGCGAGCAGTTCCACCCGCTGGGCCCGGAGCTGTTCCTCCAGGCGGTGTTGGTCGGCGCCTGAGCGGTCGAGCTGCTGCTGGAGGTGGGTGGCATGCGCTTCGCCGAGCTGGCGCAGCCGGTTCAGCTCGCGCACCTGGCCCTGGATGTCGTCGAGCGCACGCAGCAGGCGATCGCGTTCAGCCGCGGTTTCGATCTGGCTGCGTTCGAGGGCGTTGATCGCGTCGCGCGCACTCGCCGCCAAGCCATGGGCCGACACGGTCTCGCTGGCAGCCGGGAGTGGGGTGACGAGGGCGGGTTGGTCGGTGGAGGCCATGGGAATCCTCAGGCGGGGACCGCGATGGTCGGGTGAGCCAACGGGCGTCGATGGCTTTTTACGACCTTGCCCAGCGCTCTCTCACACGCGACGTATCCAGTTCCAGTGCGGGGGGATTTCGCGGAGATATCTGGCCGCAGAGGCGCAGAGGCACAGAGGCATAGAGGTGAAAAAGACCCTGTTTTGCTTTTCATCTGCGTCTCTGCGTCTCTGCGGCCGATTGCTCTTCGTCAGCTTGACCACATGGACGGGGCCGCCCATGCGACCATGAGGACCTCGGAAAAAGAAAGAGTCCCGGCGAGCAGCAGCTCGCCGGGACTCGGCTGGAGATCGCAGAAACGCGCGTGCGCTTATTCGAAGCTGACGGTCTCGAGGTACTTCATGCTCTGGGGGATCTGGGTCGCCGCGTCGGGCGATTCATCCTCGATGAAATAGTGCGTCAGGCCGGCCTTCTTCGCCGCGGCGAGGATCTTGGGCCAGTGCATCTGGCCGGTGCCGAGCACGACGTTGTTCTTCACGTCGGTCTTGCCACCCATGCCGCCGGTGGCGATGCCCTTTTTCAGATCCTTCAGGTGCATGGTCTTCCAGCGGCCGGGATGGGCTTCGAGCAGCTTCACCGGGTCCTGACCAGGGAACACCACCCACAAGACGTCCATCTGGTAGAACACGTTCTCGCGATTGGTCTGCGAGATCAGCAGATCGGCGAGGGTGCCGTTGGCGAATGGCTGGAATTCATAGCCGTGCAGGTGGTAGAAGAATTTCAGGCCTTCCTTGGCGAGCACCTCACCCGCCTTGTTGAAAGCGGTGATGGTCTCCAGGCATTGTTTCTCGTCCCAGGGATCCTTGTGGTCGACCCAGGCAACACCCGCGTAGGTCAGGCCCAAGGCCTTCGCCTCCTTGGCCACCACCTCGGGCTCGCTCTTGAAGCGCGCGAGGGGGAAATGGCCGCTGACCGGGATCAGGCCGCGCTCGTCGAGCATGCCCTTGAACTGCGCGGGCGGCAGGCCGTAGGTGCCGGCGAGCTCGACATAACGGATGCCGTAGCCCTTGACCTTGTCGAGCGTGGCGGGGACGCCGGCGGCAGTGAACTCGGCGCGCAGGCTGTAGAGCTGCAAGCCCAGCGGGCCCTGGAACGAGGCGCCGGTGCCGGGGTCGGCGGCGCCGAGCCCCACCGCGAGCAGGGCGTGGGCGAGCAGGATGGTGAGGAACTTCAAGGGCGTCCTTTCAGGTGACCGACCGCGAGCGCAGCCGGCTGCATGGGCGGTGGACGCTAGGCCGGCGGTTGATGGAGGCAACGGCGTCGCGGCGGGTGCGAAGGGGTGGAGAGCGGCGGTGTGCGCGTGCCCTGTCAGCGGCGGCCTCCCACCATGAAGCGCGCAACGTCCTCGCTGGTGCGGGGGTAGTACGGACTCCTCCGGGCGCGTGCCACGTCCACCAGGCTCGCCCTCGGTCCTGGTGGCGCCCTTCCTCGGCTCTTCAGGATGGTTCCATGTCCACCCGCCTCCGCCGCTCCTTCATCCGCCTGGCCGTGGGCGCAACCTGTGCCGCCGGTGTCTTCACCCAAGGTCTCACGGCGGAATCCGCGCCGCTCTACGACAGCCAGAAGACCGATGGCAATCCGCTGATCCCAGCGGCCGAGGCCGTGGCGAAGTTCCAGCTGCCACCCGGTTTCCAGGCCACGCTGTTCGCCGCCGAGCCACAGGTGCGCAATCCCATCGCCATGACCTTCGATGCGCGCGGCCGGCTGTGGGTGGCGGAGAACTTCACCTACGCCGAGTCGAAGAAGAACTTCGATATGACGCTGAACGACCGCATCGTGGTGCACCGCGATGGCGATGGCGATGGCCGGGCCGACCAGCAGGTGGTCTTCCACGATCAGCTCAAACGCCTCACCAGCGTCGAACTCGGCTTCGGCGGCGTCTATGCGCTCTGCCCTCCGCAGCTGCTCTTCATTCCCGATGCCAACCGCGACGACGTGCCCGATGGTGAACCGCAGGTGCTGCTCGACGGATTCGATTTCGGTCCGGTGCGACACAACATCGCCAACGGCCTGAAGTGGGGACCGGATGGCTGGCTCTACGGCCGCCATGGCATCCAGGCGACCTCGAAGGTTGGCGCGCCAGGCGCGCCCGATGATCAGCGGGTGAAGCTCAACTGCTGCATCTGGCGTTATCATCCCACGCGCAAGGTCATCGAAGTGGTCGCCGATGGCACCACCAACTCCTGGGGCATGGACTGGGACGGACACGGCGAAGGTTTCTTCATCAACACCGTCATCGGCCATCTCTGGCATCTGATCCCAGGGGCGCATTACCGCCGCATGTACGGCGATGACCTCGACGGCAAGGTCTATGCGCCGATCGAACAGCACGCCGACCACGTCCATTGGGCGACCGGTGAAAAATGGAACGACGTCAAGGGCGGCAACAAGCTCAGTGGCGACACCTCCGCCGCTGGCGGCGGCCATGCGCACAGCGGGCTGCTGATCTACCAGGGCGGCAACTGGCCGGCGGACTATCACGGCAGATTGTTCACCCTCAACTTCCACGGCCTGCGCTTCAATCAGGAGATCCTCGAACGCGAGGGTTCCGGTTACGTCGGCAGACACGCCGCGGACCTGCTGCAGACCAGCGACAAGTGGTACCGTGGCGTCGAACTGATCAGCGGCCCGGACGGCGCCGTCTATGTCGCCGACTGGTCGGACATCGGCGAGTGCCATGACCACGACGGCGTCCATCGTGGCAGCGGACGCATCTACCGCTTTGCCCACGGCGCCGCCCAGGCGCCGGCGGCCTTCGATCTCGGCAGTGAAAAGGGCGAGGCGCTGATCGCGCGCCTGCGCTCGCCCAACGTGTGGTTCGCCCGTCAGGCCCAGCAGCAGTTCCAGCAGCGCCGGGCGGCGAACGGTCCCGAGCGCGGCGATGACGCGCTGCCGCTCACAGCGATGGTCGACAGCAAGGACGGGAAGATTGCCCTGCGCATGTTGTGGGCGGCGCATGCCACGGGAGTCGTGAACCAAGACCTGTTGCTGGACCTGCTGCGGCAGCCGGACGAACACCTGCGCGTCTGGGCCATCCGTCTCCTCACGGACGCGATGCCGATCCATGGTCGGGCGAGCGTGCCCCTGGTGAGCGAGGTGGCGCCGGCGATGATCCAGGGGCTGAGCGCGCTCACCAAGAGCGAACCGTCGTCATTCGTGCGTCTCGCCCTGGCATCCGCGCTGCAACGCCTCCCCTTCCAGGTCCGTGCGGAGCTCGCCGCCCATCTGCTCGCGCACGGCGAGGACGCCGCCGACCACAACCTGCCGCTGATGTACTGGTATGGCGTGAAGGATCTCGCCACCACCCATCCCGACGCTTTGGTGAAGCTCGCGAGTGATGGCAGGATCCCGCTGGTGCGGCGTTTCACCGCGCGCCGTCTGGCCGAGATCCAACCGCCGTCGCCGGCGCTCGAAGAATTGCTGACCGTTGCCGCCAGCAAGGACCCGGCCTTCCGCACCGACGTGCTCGCCGGCCTCGCCGAGGCGTTCAAAGGGGTGCGCAAGGCGACCAAGCCTGGGGCGTGGGAAACCTTCACCGCGTCGCTCGCGGTCGGCACCGACGCCAACGTCACCAAGCAGGTGCGCGAACTCAGCACGTTGTTCGGTGACGGGCGGGCCTTGGAGGAGAGCCGTCGGGTGGCGTTCGATGCCACCGCGCAACCCGACCAGCGTCGGGCTGCGCTCCAGACGCTGATCGACAACAAGCCGGACGACCTGCGCGCGACCTGCGAAAAGCTGCTGGATGACCGCGAGATCAATGCGCTCGCCGCACGCGGGCTCGGCATGTTCGATGACGCGGCGATCGGCGAGACCCTGGCCCGGCGCTATCGGCCCTCCTTCCGCGCGGATGCGCGCCCCGAGGTGCTGGCGGTGCTGGTCTCGCGTCCAACCTTCGCCAAGGCGCTGCTCGCCAACGTCGGCGACGGACCTGAGCAGATCCCACGCGGCGATCTCAGTCCGTTCCACGCCCGCCAGATCCGCGCCTTCAAGGACAAGGAGCTGACCAGGCAGCTCACCGCGGTATGGGGCGTGGTGCGGGATTCCTCCGAGGACAAGGTCCAGCTCATCGCCGCGCTCAAGCAGAAGCTCACTGCCGAGGCGTTGGCCAAGGCCGATGCGGCACAGGGCCGGCAGATCTTCACCACCCTGTGCTCAGCCTGTCATGTGCTGTATGGCCAGGGTGGGAAGATCGGCCCCGACCTCACCGGCGCTGGCCGTCACGACCTCAGCTATGTGCTCGACAACGTGGTCGATCCCAGCGCCGTGGTCGCCGCCGATTTCCGCCTGGCGATCATCACGCTCAAGGACGGCCGGGTGCTGAGCGGACTCGTGCCGGAACGGACCGAGCGCACCATCACCCTGCAGACCATGACCGAACGCCTGACCATCGAGCTGACGGAGATCACCGACCAGCAGTTGGTGAACCAGTCGCTGATGCCCGAAGGCCTGCTGCAGACGCTGAACGAGATCCAGGTGCGCGACCTGGTCGCCTATCTGATGAGCAAGGAGCAGGTGGCGCTGCCGGTGAGGTGAGGCGGAGGATAGGGGGTGCCGCCGGTGAAGAGGACATGTGGACAGCAATCCGGTTTCCGAGTCCCGCAGGGGCGCCCAACGTCCAGCCCAGCACTTCAGTGCTGGGGGCTATGCCACGACGTATGCAAAGTCCCGGAGGGACGCCGCCGCTTGGTCGGCGCTTCAGCGCCGACCTGGAGGCCGCGGCTGGTCTGATAATTGTCGGCGCTGAAGCGCCTCCGAGCGGCAGCGTCCCTCCGGGACTGATCTTCTTTAAATCGGGGGTCCCAGCACTGAAGTGCTGGGCTGGACGTTGGGCGCCCCTGCGGGGCTCATTATAAACATAGCATCGGGCGACTCACCGG
>JANPIY010000912.1:0-7492 GCA_031425255.1 Planctomycetota bacterium | reverse complement strand
ATCAACCCCACCGGTCGCTTCGAGATCGGTGGGGTTGATGTGGAAGATGGTCTTCTTGTCGACCTTCAGCGTCGAGGCCTTGTTGATGACCTCGGTGCACATCTTTATAATGTCCATGGTCAGGACCCACATCTTCACTTCGGGCGTATGCTGGGTCGACAGCACCACGGTGTGGATGCGCACCGGGGTGTGGCCGTCGTACTCGATGGTGACCTGGCTCTTGGCGTCGGGGCGGAGGTACTTGTGCTTGCCGGTCGAACGCAGGCGGGCCTGCTCCTCGACCAGGCGGTGGCTGAGGAAGATCGGCAGCGGCATCAGTTCCGGGGTCTCATCGCAGGCGTAGCCGAACATCAGGCCCTGGTCGCCGGCGCCCTGTTCCTTGTTCTTGCTCTCGTCGACACCCATGGCGATGTCGGGCGACTGCTTGTGGATGCACACCATCACGCCGCAGGAATCGGCGTCGAAGCCGATGCCGGGCTTGTCGTAGCCGATCTCACGCAGGGTGCGGCGCACGATGTCGTTGGCATCGATCACGCCTTTGCTGGTGATCTCACCGGCGACCACCACCTGGCCGGTGGTGCACAGCGTCTCGCAAGCCACGCGGCTGCGCGGGTCCTGCTCCAGGAACGCATCGAGGATCGCGTCGCTGATCTGATCGGACACCTTGTCGGGGTGACCCATCGAGACGGATTCGGAAGTGAAGAGAGAGCGGGCCATGCGTAGTCCTTCTATCGGTCTATATCGATGGAACGATGGATGTGGAGGAGGCGGGAGTTTGTGGCGGTGGGTCGGAAGTAAAGTGGCGGTCCGAGGATGGCCACGGACCGGAGCTGATCGTGCGAACGACGCATCTCCGTGGTGGCCTCACAACACCCCGCGCGCGGTTCAGCGCACGATACCCAGCGAGAGCGCCGCGATCAGCACCCCGGAGGTGATGATGAGCGTGCCCAGGATCTGATGCTTGAGGCGGATGGCGATGATCACCGCCAGTACCAGCGCCAGGATGCCGAGCACCTGGTGAAGGGTGCCGCTGGTCATCTCCTTGATGAAATCGACATAGGGATGCAACCCCAACCACAAGCCGATGAGCGCTCCAGCCACGGCGAAGGCCTTGGTCGCCCGCTCGTTGCCTTGCGTCAAGGCGATGACGCAGGGAACTGCCAGCAGTCCACCAAGCACCGTGATCAAAGGCAGGGCATCAGCCATGGGTCGTCTCCTGCGGCGGCATGGTGGGGCGGATGATGGTCTGACAATGAGAAGAGGTGATGAGCATCTCGCACGCGGTCGAGCGCAGTCCAGGGAGTGTGCGCTCAGTATCCCAGAGCCCGCCGCACCAGACTGATGCTGCGGTCGACCGCGCCGCGACCGCTTTCCCACGCCCGCTGCCCATTCGCGCCCAGGCGGCGACGACGCTCGGGATCGTCCGCCAGGGCGGCCAGCACCGGCTGGCATTCCTCCTGATCCACTTCGACGACCCCGTCGGCCAGCGTCAGCAACGCCATCGCATCGGGGAAATTGCGGGTGTCCCAGCCCACCACGGTGCAGCAGCCGGCGGCCGTCGCCTCGAGCATGTTCTGGCCACCGCGGCCAGAACCGAAGCTGCCACCCACCACGGCGATGCCGTTCACCTGAGCGGTCCAGGCATACAGCGCCGCGAGCTTGCCGATCTCATCGACCAGCAGCACCTGCCCATGCCCGTCGAGCCGTCCGCCCACCGCGGAACGCCGCACCTGTGGCGTCGGCGCCAGCGCGGCGAGCTGGTTCGCGACCTCAGCGCCACGTTCAGGGTGACGTGGACAGATCACGATCTGCCAGCCGCGTTCCAGCCACTGCGCGAAACGGGGTTTCAGCAGCTCCGACTCTTCAGCCGTCGCACCGGCGCTGGTGGAAGCCAGCAGCAGCAGCGGTTGGCCCGCGCGCAGACCCAGGCGTGCGGCCTCGCGCTGCATCGCCTCGGGAGTGGCGCGTCCGACCATGTCGGCCTTCATCGAACCGCTGACGATCACCCGTTCGCGCCGCACGCCCAATCCGACCAGCCGGGCGCTCCAGACGCCGTTCTGACCGAGGGCCAGCGTCATCTCGCGAAACAACGGCCGCAGGATCCAGCGCGCGCGCTGGTAGCCGCGGAAACTGCGCGCGCTGACGCGGGCGTTTAGCAGCAGCACCGGGATGCCACGCAGATGGCAGACCAGCAGCAGCACCGGCCACACTTCGAGTTCGAGCAGGACCACCAGGCGCGGCCTGGTACGGGCCAGGAAGGCGAGCACCGCCCAGGGAAAGTCGAGCGGCAGGAACGCACGTTCATGATCGGCGAAGACCTCGTCCAGGCGCGCACGACCGGTTTCAGTGGTGGTGGTGAGCAGGCAGCGCGTACCCAGCGCAGCTTCCAGCTTGGGCACCACCGGCCGCATCAGATTGACCTCGCCGAGGCTGACGCCGTGCACCAGGATCTGTCCAGGAGTCAGCCGCGGCCCACGCCCGCTGATCTTCTCGCGCAGTCCGACCAGGCCCTTGCGGCGGATCCACAGACGATGGGCGATGAACACCGCGACGATGGGCAAGGCGATGAGCAGCAGCGCGCTGAAGAACACCAGATGCCAATGCCAACGGGGATGTCCGATGTCACCGCGGCCACGTGCACGGTGGCCGGGCGGGACAGCCCGCGGTCCATCACCGAGTGGTGCAGGGCGCTGACGCCGATGCGAGACCTCGGACATCAACCGACTGCTCCCGCGATCGCTTCCGGTTCCATCATCGCGCCGACCCCCTGCTCACCACAGGCCAGGTTGCCCTCCACCGGTGCCAGGATGGTGGCGCCCGCCGCACGCAGCGTCGCGAGGTGGCCCTGCACCACCGGCTTGTTCCACATCACGGTGTTCATCGCCGGCACCAGGATCACGCGTTTCCCGGGTTCGAGAGCGAGGAACAGCGTCGTCAGCAGGTCATCCGCCATCCCGAGAGCGGCGCGTGCGAGCACATCGGCGGTCGCCGGGGCGATCAGCAGGGTCTCGGCCCAGCGTGGCAGATCGATGTGCGGCATCGAGCCATCGGTGGTCCACGCCGAGGTGGCTACCGGCTGGCGGCTGACCGCGGCCAGGGCCTCGGCGGCGACCAGATGCTGCGCGGCGGCGGTCAGGACGCAGCGCACGACGTGGCCACGTTTCATCAAGGCGCGCACCAACTCGGGCGCCTTGTATGCGGCGATGCCGCCGCTGATGCCCAGGACGATGTTCATGCGCCGGATGCTGGTCGTCTTCATGGGAGAGACAACCGTGCGAAGTGCAAAGTGCGAAGTGCGAAGTGCGCACGTTCCTGGTCATACCGGGCGCACCTCGCACCTCGCACCTCGCACTTCGCACCGCGATTGGAGCGAGCGTTGATTCAATCGTCGGCGTCGCGCAATCCACTCTTGTCGAGTGCGCCCAGCTGCTTCGCCAAGGCCGGATCGAGATCGAAGATCAGCGAAGCGGTCACCGCCAGCAGGCCCCCCATCTGCGGGCTGCGCAGCCGACTGGGAATGAAGCCGCCATGGCTGGCGTCCCAACCCAGCGATGGCCCACGCGGGGGGATGTAGAACAGGTTTTTGACCCGCCAGGGGCCTTCCGGGAATGGCTCGGCGACGGTGCCGATGGGCGGACCCGCAGTGACCAGCGTCGGACCGGTGGCCAGTCTGGCGAGGATATGGTTCTCCTCATCGACCATCACCACGTCGCCGGCCGTGCTCTGAGCCATACCCTCGGCGCGGTCGACCGAGCCGATCACCTGGTAGGTGCCGCGTTTCCGCCCGGCGACATGCACCTGGCCGTGGTGGTCGAGGACGACCAGCGAAGGACCGACGCGCCAGGCATCCAGCGGATTCCAGCGCAGCGTGCTATCGTCGGAGGGTGGTAGCAGGCGCGGTACCAGCCGGGCGAACTGGCTGACCATCAGACCGCCCTCGCGGGCGTTGACTGAATCGATTCGTGGGCGCGGGCCGCCGCGCAGGGGATCGCCCGACGGTTTGCCGGTGAGCGGATCGAACTCATGCCACTCGCTGCGGCTGGCCGCTGCCACCAACCGGCGGTGGTAACGATCCAGCTCCAGTTCCTGGAGCTTGGGGTTGGCCAGCTTCAAGCGCATGACCAGACGTTCCTCCGGCTTTTCCGCCAGGCGCACCCAATCGACGGCATGGTCTTCACCGCGCACTTCGAGGTACCAGGGATCATGCACATAGGCAGCCGCGGCCGGCCCCTGCCACAGGACCCGCCCGTCTTCGCTGGCGACCAGGCGTTCGTCGTTACCCAGCCACAACATCAGTCGCCCGGCGACCGCATCGACGAAGCGGATGTCGCGCGGCGCGGTCATCAACGGCTTCGCTGCAAGCGTGGGCTGACCCACATCGACCACCGACAGTTGGAGTCCGTTGCCGATAAAGACCGAACGTTCCGACAGTCGGCCATGGGCGAAGACCCCAGGGAGGACCAGCACGGGCTTGGCCGTGCTGGGCTGGTCCAACTCGCTCCAGCGGTAGAACATGGTGGTCGGGGTGGTGGCGACCGCGATGGGCGTACCCAGCAGATCGACTTCCTCCGTCCGGGATGAGGGGATGCCCGTGTTGAGCACCAGGTAGTCGCCGGCCTGCGCCATCCGCGCTCGGCGCCCGAGCGACTGGCCAAGCGCCAGCGGGGCCAGGGTCCCATCAGCCAGGACGATGTGGACCTCGGCCGGAGCCGCCTGGGTGATCACCGCGCCGAGCCCAGGGCCCATGGTGCCGGCCAGGACCGGAGTGGCCTGACCGCCGGCCAGGAGCATCCACACCCGCTCGTCGGCCTCGCGATTGCTCAGCGGCTCGGCCAAACCCCAGATGCCACCGGCACCCACGCCCAGCGGCCGGAAATAGGCCGGCACGCTCACCGCCTTGCCGGAACCACGGACCACCTCGAGCCGTACGGCCTCTTCCTCCTCATCCATCACCGCCACCACCACGGCGCTGCCGTCGGCGGCGATCTGCGGGCTGCCATGGAGCGAATCGCCAACCGCCAAGGGGATCACCGCACTGAAGACCTCGGTGCCGCCCGGCATGGCGATGACGCTGACCTTGAGCTGGCGCACCGGTCCGTTCTGGCGGTCGATCAACCCCAAGAATCTGCCGTCCTGGCTCATGACGCCCGTATCCGGAACGAAGGACAAGGGGATGGAGACGGCCAGCGGGTGGCCGTCGATCCCGAGGCGGTAGATGCGCGACCCGGACACCACCACCAGGGTGTCACCATGCTGGTGGTGACTGCTGATGCGCTGCGGGAAGGCGAACAGCGGATCGCCGATGACCTCGCTGGCCCCGAGCAGTCCCGCGGAGCGGACGCCCAGCCGGCTGGTGGCGAAGGCGTCGGCCTGGATCGCGGTCCACAGGTCACCCGCTTTGAGCGCCTCGGTCATCACCGCCTTCATGCGGACCTTGAGGTCGCCTTCCTTCGACACCGGCGTTGCACCGCCTTTGCCACCTTCACCCGCCATCAGCGGGTGCCCCCAGATGGTGGGCAACAACAGGCATGCGACCGCCGCCATCACGCACCACCGGCCGAAGATCATCATCATGGCGCCTCCCCAGGCATGTCCGTGACCCGTCGGCGGGAAAGCGGACATCGCCACATCATGTGGCGAGTCTTCGCCATCTGCCACCAGGGGAGGGAGCAGGCTTGTGCGTCACCCTCCGCGGGTCGCTGCCGAGCGGGCACGCGGTGGCGCCGGCCGACCGAGCGCCTGATGGATCGCCTTGAGGTCCTTGAGCAGCGCCGCCAGCTCCTTGATCGGCACCACATTCGGACCGTCGCTCTTGGCATTCACCCAATCATCGTGGGTTTCCAGGAAGACCCCTTCCACCCCCACCGCCATGGCCGCCCGCATCAGGACCGGGGCAAAGTGGCCCGAGCCGCCGCTCCTGGTCCCCAGACCCCCTGGGGCCTGCACCGAATGGGTGCCATCGAAGATCACCGGCACGCCCAATCCGCGCATGATCGGCAGCGCACGGAAGTCGCTGACCAGGGTGTTGTAGCCAAACGAGGTCCCGCGTTCGATCAGCACCAGCCGGTGGGTGCCGGCGATGGCCTCGAACTTGGCGACGATGTTGCCGCAGTCCTGCGGAGCGAGGAATTGGCCCTTCTTGATGCTGGTGGCGCAGCCGCTGCGGGCACAGGCTTCGACCAGATCGGTCTGGCGGCAGAGCAAGGCGGGGACCTGGATGAGATCGACGACCTTGGCGACCTCGGCCACCTGCGCCGCATCGTGCACATCAGTGGTCACCGGCAGGCCGGTGGCGTCCTTCACCCGAGCGAGGATGCGCAGGCCATCCGCCATACCCTGGCCGCGGAAGCTCTCATGGCTGGTGCGGTTGGCCTTGTCGTAGCTCGCTTTGAAGATCACCGGCCAGCCGACGCGTTTGGCTGCCGCCTTGACCAGCCTGGCCATGGTCAGCGCATGGCGTTCGCTCTCGATCACGCACGGTCCCATGATCAAGACCGGCAACCTGCCCCCGATGACAACGCCGGGAGCGATCTTCACGGAGCGGATGGTTTGCATGGGCGGCACGATACCGGCTCGTGGCGGGTCCGGAAGAAGGGTCCGGGGTGGGGCGTCCCGAGGTCCGGGGCCCGGGTCATCAGTACCACGTGCTGACGTCGCACTGGGGATGGCCGATGGGCCGCAAAAAATCCGGCACCCTCATGCACGAGGATCCCGGACCCCGGACCCTGACCCCGGACCCCCGGGGACTCTTCTTGCCCCTTCCGCCACGCCGCCAGCATGCGACCGCACATGGCTTTCGTCGCGCGCATCAAGAACCACGCCGCCACCGCGGCGGTGGTCGCCGCCCTCCTGGTGGCGGCACTGGGGGTGACCGCCTTCGCGCTCGCCCTGCGGCCGAGCCGCTTGCACTTCGAGCCTGGTCAGTTGATCACCTACCACCTGCGCACCCAGGTGAGCGAGATCATCGAGACCCCGGAGCACAAGGATCAGGAACTGCCAGGGCTGGTGCAGGAGAGCGAACTCCAACTGATCTGCGTCGGCCCGGACAACACCACCGTGCTGCTGGCCAAGACCATCGGCCGCAATGCGGGCCGTGATGAAGTCTCCTTGCTGACCTTCGCCGCCAATGGCGAGGCGCGGGAACTCGATGCCGCCGCCCGACCGGCGGATGCCGGGCGCGCCATCGGCTACTTCGATTTCAACCTGCTACCGCTGCCACCCGCCAGCGAACAGGCTTGGAACGTCGACCTCACCTATGCCTTGCTGCCAGCCGGAAAACGTAATCTCCAAGGCAAGGTCCGACGCACGCGTTCAGGCGCCAATCCCGAGTTCCAGCTCAAACTGCCCAGCAGCAGCGTCGAATGGATCGGCGAAGACCAGCGCTATCACCAGATCCGCGACCTCACCAGCCACTACCGCTTCAACACCAGCAAGGGCGTGATCGAGGAAGCCACCATCAAGTGTCTGGCCGGCTTCGAGCGCGCGGACGGCC
>JANPIY010000911.1:0-1713 GCA_031425255.1 Planctomycetota bacterium | reverse complement strand
GGCCGGCCTGGGGGGGCGCCTCCGGCGTGTCGAAGTAGAACGTGGCCCCTGCACCGGGCCGCGAGCGCGCCCAGATCCGGCCGTGGTGCCGGTTGAAGATCCGGTGCACGATCGCGAGGCCGATGCCCGTGCCTGGAAAGTCACCGTGGGGGTGCAAGCGCTGGAAGGCGCCGAACATCTTCTCGGCATGCGCCATGTCGAACCCGGCGCCGTTGTCCTCCACGAAGTAGGTCGTGTGGCCGTCGAGGCGGACGGCTCCCACCCGGATCATTCCCCGCGCCACCTTCGAGGTGAACTTCCAGGCGTTCTCGAGCAGGTTCTGCAAGGCAATGCGCAGCAGCGACGGGTCCGCATCGAGGCGCATGCCTTCGTCGATCATCCAGTCCACCTTGCGCCCGCCTTCGCGCTGCGAAATGGAGCTGGCCACGTCGCGGGCCATGGCGCTCAGGTCGATGGAAGCGGTGCTGAGGTCGGCTCGGTTCACCTGCGAAAGGCGCAGCAGGTCGTCGATCAGCTGGCCCATGTGCTGGCTCGCGGCGCGAATGCGCGCGAGGTTGTCCTTGCCCTCGTCGTCGAGCTTGTCCCCGTAATCCGCGAGCAACGCCAGCGAGAACCCGTCCATGCAGCGCAGCGGCGCGCGCAGGTCGTGCGAAACCGAGTAGCTGAACGCCTCGAGCTCGGCGACCAGCACTGCGAGCTCGTCATTCCTGCGCTCCGTCGTCGCGAAGGAGTCGCGCAGTGCCTGGCTCATCCCGTTGAAATTGTGCGCGAGCTCGCCGATCTCGTCGTTCTTCTCCTCGACCACGCGAAAGTCCCAGTGGCCGGCGGCGATCTCCCGCGTGCCGCGGCCCAGGTCGGCCAATGGCGCGAGCACCGACCTGTGGAGCAGCCAAAAGGCCGCGGCGAAGATCATCGCGATCGCCACCAGTCCGGCCGTCGTCGAATCCCTGTCCTGCCGCTGCGCGCGGCTGGCCCGCGCGAAAGTGGAGTCGGTCAGGCGCTGGACGTCCGCGAAGCTTTCCTGCTGGGCCGCAAGGATCCGGTCGAACAGCTTGGTGCGCATCGGGTCGTCGCCCTCGGCTTGCAAGCGCACGCGCCCCGAGAGCTCGGTGAATATGCGGCCTGCCTCGCTGCGGCGGGCGCGCAGCGCGGTGAGCACGACGTCCGCCTCGCCACCCTGGAATCCGCCTTGATCCAGGAGGGCGTTTATGCGCCCGGAGGTTTCGTGCCACTTACGCCGCCGGTGCTCGACCGGCTCGCGCAGGTAGTCGAACGTGTCGAGCCGAAGCTGCATGAAGCCCGTGGCGACCTCCGCGGCGATGCGGCGCTGCCGGTCGGCGCCATCGACTTCGGCCTGCGCCCGCCACTGCATGGTGCCAATGAAGGCCATCACCGCGAAAGCGGCCCCCATGCCCACGACGCCTTCGGTTCGAATCCTCATGGGCTGGCGCGCCGCGCGAGGGGCGCAATGTCGGGCGAACGGTTGCCGGAGCCGAATGTCATGGACCGGACGATACGATCCGGCCGGCGGCCCGGTCTGTCGGCAAAGATGGACAGACGGGCGGCGTGAAACTCAGGGTTTCGCCGGGACCAGGCGCGCCAGGGCGTCGATGAATTCTTCCACGACATGGGGCTTGGAGAGGACCTCGCGCGCGCCGGCCTCGGCCGCCTCCCGGGCGAGTTCCACGGTCGCGAAGCCGGTGACGATCACCA
>JANPIY010000910.1:0-13925 GCA_031425255.1 Planctomycetota bacterium | reverse complement strand
AGGGTCGTCGGAGCTGGTGTTGTAGGCGTAGTTCAGGTTGAAGGACAGCCGCTGCGGCAAGGGCAGCCGCGTGGTGACCCCGACCTTGTGTTCGGCCGGACCGAAGGAGCGGATCTCCTGCTGGTCCCGATCGGTGCTGAGATGGTTGTAGGCGTACCACGAGCTCACGCGCGCGCGTTGCGCGCTCCAGGTGGTGGTGGGCGACCACACGAATTCGACTTCACCGCCGTCGCCGGTGGCGCCATCGATGTTCGCGGCCTGGGTATCGAAGGTCGGCAACACCACGAAACCGATGAGGTCCTCGTAGCGTTGGTGATAGAGATCGACGCGCGCCATCAGGTCGCTGGTGAATTCGCCGCTGTATCCGGCTTCGAGCGCCCACACCTGTTCATTCTCCAATCCACCGCTGGGGATCAGGTTGAGGAACGGAGGTTTGACCGTGGTGGCATCGCGCACCGCCGGCAGCGGGGTGCGATAAGAACGCGCGCCGGCCAGCCGCAGCACGTGGTTCTGCTCACGGTCGAGACCGTAGAGGAAAGCCAGACGTCCCGCCCAATCGCTACCGGTGCCGTCGTAATAGTCGCCGCGCAACTGGGTCTCCATACTCAGGCGTGGCACCATTTGCCAATGATCGATCAGGAAGGCGCCATAGCGTTGCTCGTGGTAGGGTGCCTCTGCGAGATCGAACTCGGGCGGTTGGCCGGAACTCAACAGAGCGATGTCGGTCATGCGCCACTCGCCACCCATGCTCAGGCGATGGGTGGCGAAGCCGCGGTAATCGAATTGCAGTTCGAGGACGTTTTCGCGCGAACGTTCATCGAACACCGCCGGCCGCCGGCTGGTCAGGAAATTGCCGTACCAGCCGAAGTGGTAGCTGGCATCGGCGGCCAGCTGCTGGTCGAGTCGCAGGTAGGCACGGGTGGTGTCGAGTTCATCCTGGCCATCCGGCTGGTAGCCGAGGAACTCGAAGACCCCGCCATCGAGATCCGCGTACCCCAGGCCGGCACGCACCGTGGTGATGTCATTCGCCCGCCAGACCACGGCGTTGTCGGTGCCGATCTTGCGGCCCCAGTCGTTGTCAGGGTAGCTGTCGTCGTCGAGCGCCTCGCTGCTCGACACATGGCGTTCGTAGAACGCGCCGACCTTCCAGCTCCAGTCGCCATGCGAATCGCACCAGCGCACGGAGTCGGCGGTATCGCCGAACCCGGTCACCAGCGTCGAGGCATGGATGCCGAGCATGTCCTCGGGATCCTTGGTGATGACGTTGATCACGCCGTTGAAGGCATTGGCGCCCCAGGCGGCGCCGCCTGGGCCGCGGACCACCTCGACGTGGTCGATGTCGGCCATCACCAGCGGCAGGCGGTAGAACTCCGACCCGCCGAAGACCGGCGAGTCGGCGTTGCGGCCATCGATCAGCGTCAAGGTGCGGTCGGAAAACGATCCATGGAAGCCGCGGATGCCGACCGCGTAGTGATTGCGGTCGATGCGGCGGACGTCGACGCCGGGCACGAAACGCAGTGCATCCTCCAGGCGATCGTGGCCGCCAGCGATGATGTCGGCACCGCTGAGTACGCTCACCGGCACCGGTGAACGCGTGATCGCGGTCTGTTGCCGCGAGGCCGATACCACCACCGGGAGGTCGCTGAAGAGTGCGAGTTCATCGCCAGCTCCGGTCAGGGTCAGGTGGTCCGCATCGCTGGTAGCTGGTTCGGCGCCCCAGCCGAGGCCGGCACCGATCACCGGGAGGAGGTAGGTGAATCCCAGGTGCAGTGAGCAGGAGCGGGGAGCGGAGTGCGGTTTCATCAGGATGGTTTTCCGGAATCCCGGGAGGCGATCACCGTCCTGGCGCGGTAGCGGCAGGAAGGGGATGAGTATGCCCCCCAAAGCAGGAATGCACAACCGTCACGGATGGACGAGAACGGCGGCGGTTGGCGGCATCATGCTGAAGAATCGCTGCAACCGGTGCAGCACGCATGAATCGAGGACGGGCGCGCTCGCCAGCAGCTTTGCCGCACTGGTGTGGCAGTGGTGTCGCTTAGGTGCCGCTGCTGCCGCGAGGCCAGGAATTTCCGGGATCAGGGGTCATCAGGCTGCGGCTCGCAGCGCACTCCTGGGCAGACACCGTCGATGCGCGACCATTTGCGCAGGCCACCGCAGATGATTTCCGCGTCCTCCTCGGTCAGGCCACGCTTGACCACCGCCAGGCCTTCGCGCTGAGCCTCCAGGGTGACCATCTCGGCGACCTCCAGGCTGAGTCCAGCGGCGCGCTGGAGGGCATAGATCACCACGTCGATGGGGGTGTGGTCGTCGTCGAACAGCACTACTTTCCAACCCCGGTCGGGGGTGACCTCGGGCTTGGCTGATCGTTTCGGTCGGGTGATGGTGACGGTATCAGGCACGGGTCGCTCGCGACCGGGCACCCTATCGGCGCATGCCCGCTTGTCAGCCAGCCGTCGGGTGGTGGCTGAGCGTCATTTCGCTGGCGCGACCGCAGTGATCGCTGGGAGGAAGATCTCCACCACCGGCGCGAGCGGGGGGACCACGGGCGGCATCGGCGGGACCAGCACGTAGCGCGCGATCAGCGCGCAGACCAGTGCGAAAGTGCACAGGAGCAGGGCGCTGCGGCCCGAGCGCAGCACCGCATCGTCGCGTTGGTCGAGGCGGGTCTGGGCGACCGACTGTTCGATGCTCTGGTAATCGACCTCCAGCCGGGTTCCGCAACTGCGGCAGAACTTGGTGCCGAGCGGATTGTCATGCGCGCAGACCTGGCAGCTGATCATGGGGCCGCTCCCGCGCTGATTGGCAGCAGCCCTTTGAACGCCGCCACTCGGCTCGGCACGATGGCCGCCAGTTTGAGCAGGATGAGGTCGCGCTTGTCGCTCCTGGTCAGACTGCCGGCCAACTGGCGCACGGTGTCATCGGGTACCGCCGGGGTGAGCGCTGACAGCACCAGCTCCACCCCGCGGGTATCGGGATGGGTGGGCATCAGGAGACGGAGTTCGCCGGCGGTGGCGCGGATCAGCTCGGGGGTACCCAAAGCCCAGGCGGCGCGGAAACGTACTTGCGCCGCGTAGGTCAGCAGCGGTGCCTGCGGCAGGTCGGAGTCCGGCAAGGTCACGGGGCCGGGAGGATCCCCTTTGGCCAGCTTCAGCAGGTGGGTGACCAGAGCGAGATCCCCAGCCGCGAGCGAGGTCGCCGGGACGCCCTGGTGATGGAGTTTGTGCAGCGCCTGGATGGCCGCGACGGTCTGGCGGTACTTCATCGGTACGCGCAGCTCCAGGCGCGCGAGCTCGGCACCGGCCTTGGGATCGGAGAGGTCGATGGCGCTGAGCCCGGCGGCGGTCTCGCGCGGCATCCACTCCGCCGCTTCGCGACCGTGGGTGATGGCGGCGCGCCGTTCCAGGCCCAGCGCGGAGGACTGCGCGCGCTCCAGCGCCAGGATGCCGAGGCCGCGCTGGATGGCTTCCCAGCCGACCATCAGCGCGGCGACCAGGAACAGGGCCGCCAGCACCATCAAGGCGATACCAACGTTGCGCGCACCCCACTGGTCGATGAGGACCTTCATGGCAACGATCCCAGACGCCCACGCAGGGCCGAGAGCGGCAGGGGGCCATGGGCGAGGCTGTCCCCCTGATGGCGATCGCTGATGACGAAGACATGGCGGTCGGGGATCCGGACCGGACCACAATCAGGCAGGAGGATCGCGTTGCCGTGGGCACACACCTGACCGTTGACCACCAGGTGCCCCTCGCGCAGCTGCACCGCATCTCCGGGCAAGGCGGCGATCCAGCCGAAGTTGACCGCGCGCTCCGCATCCGCCCCGAGCCGCCAGCAGGCGGCATCGCCTGGACGCCACGCCTCCAGCGTCACGGTCTGATCCACGCGATAGGAGGCGAACTCGTCCAACTGGTCGACATCGGCGTAGCCGGCAGGAACCTGCACGCGGGACAGCGACTTCATCGCCAGCACTCCACCCCAGAACGCCACCACCAGGACCAGATACCACAGCGCCTGTCGGAGGACATCCATGGGAACACGGTGTTCCACCGGGCTGGAGCGTGAAGGTGGGGCGCCGAGTCCTGAGGGGCGGCGTATCACCAGGGGGGGACGTCCGACGTCCGATGTCCGAGGTCTCGTGGGCATTCGCATGGCCGATGCCCCTTGGTGCGTCACGGACACCGGCGACCTCCGGAATCACGATGACATCGGACATCGGACATCGGACATCCACCCCGTTGTCGCAGTCCCGGGTCCCGCTAGCCTCCGGCCCATGTCAGCCGCCCGTTTTCCCGCTCATGGTCCCGCCGCGCTGTTCGTGGTGCTGTCGGGACCCAGCGGTGCGGGCAAGAGCACGCTCATGCAGCGTTTCGTCGAGCGCCATCCCGACTTCGTCCGCGGTCTGAGCGTGACCACCCGGCCGCCGCGCGGCAGCGAACAGGATGGCGTCGACTACTTCTTCGTCAGCGCTGAGGAGTTCGCCCGCCGCGTCGAACACGACCAGCTGCTCGAACACGCGCAGGTGTTCGGCAAACACAGCTACGGCACCCCGCGTTCATTCGTCGAGGAGCAACTGGCCAGCGGCTGCAGCGTGATCAAGGACGTCGACGTCCAGGGCGCCTTCACCATCCGTGGCACCTTCCCAGGAGCACTGCACGTCTTCGTGGTGCCACCCGACCGCAAGGAGATCGAACGTCGCCTGCGCAGCCGCGGCACCGAATCGGAGGAAGCGATCCGTCGCCGGCTCAACGAAGCCGATCGCGAGCTCGGCGTGTGGGATCGCTACGACTACCTGATCATCAACCAGGACATCGAACATGCGGTCGATGATCTGGCAGTGATCGTGGCGGCGGAGCGCCTACGGGTCAGGCGCAGCAGCAACCATGGATGATTCCAGCCTGGTCCTGGCCATGCCCCGGCGCGAGCTGTTCCGCATCAACGGCTTCACCCGGCGGGTCGATCTGGAGATCCTCGCCTCGCTGGCCGATGATTCCTGGTATGCCGCGCCGGCTTCGCTGGTCGGCAATTTCGACGCCAAGGAGGTCCGTCTCGGCGTCATCGTCATGCGCATGCTGGACGGGGTCGAACAGGTACTGGTCGACAGCCACGGCGTGGCCCTGCACGCCACTCCGATCCCGCCGGAGGTCGGCCACCTGGGCCCGGGCCTGGCGGCCCTCCGGCAATTGGCGCTGGTGGCCAGCCGCACCCTCATCGGCATCCGCACCGGCACGATCGAACTCATCGGCTACTGCAATGACGACACCCTGCCCGAATGCCGGCCGTTCTTCCTGCTGGTCTACCGCATGCGGGTGCCGGCCGACGCCGCGGTCCCCGCCGGCTTGAACTGGATCTCGCGCGCGGTCATCAACGGCGTGCCGCTCGATCCGGTCAGCGCATTGGTGGTGGCCGGCCTGTAGACCGTCCGATGTCCGATGTCCGATGTCCACGGAGACCACGCCATCCCGTGACTGGTGACCTTGCACAATCCATCCGCACCGCCCGGATCCGGACGTGGCGTCGGCCCGATGACATCGGACATCGGACATCGGACATCGGACGATCCCGCCTCCGTTCCCCGGGTTGCGTCATGTGCCTGCGGTCCACAATCCCGGCCCATGCGCTACCGCGATGCCGCCCATGTTGACGTCGGGAGTTTCTATGCCCGCAAACCCGAGCTGGGACGGTTCTACCGGCTGCTTGGGTATGCCGCGCTGGTGGCGGTGGTGTGGCATCAAGCCAACGAGGCCATGCTCGAACGGTTGCTGATCGGCCTGGTGGTGCTGTGGCTGATGGCCTGGTATCGCGTGGTCGGCACGTTGTGGCGTTCCAGCATCGTCGCCGCGACGCTGCTGTGCGCCGTGCTGCTCACCACCCACCGTCTGCATGCTGCTGGAGTACTTCTGTGACCTTTGCGCGCTGGGGCATCCCCACCCTCTTCTGGGCCACCGTGGTCCTCGCCTGGGGCGTGTGGCTGCTGCCGGAGGGTATCGTCCGCTGGTGCGGCGTCGCGGTGGCGGCGTTCTTCTGGCTGTTCACCCTGGCCTTCTTCCGCAACCCGCACCGCACGCCGCAAGGCGATGAACGCTGCCTGAGCGCGCCCGCGGATGGGACGGTAGCGGACATCACCGAGGTCGACGAACCGGAATTCCTGCACGGCCGCGCCATACGCATCGGCATCTTCCTCTCGGTGTTCGACGTGCACGTCAATCGCTCGCCGATCGCCGGCGAGGTCGCCTACGTCAAGTACACCCCTGGGAAGTTCCTCGACGCGCGTCATCCCGATGTCAGCCACGCCAACGAGGCCAACACCATCGGCATCGTCGCGGCGGATGACGTCGCCAGCGGTCTCAAGCTGCTGGTGCGCCAGCTCAGCGGGCTGATCGCGCGCCGCATCATCTGCACCCACGGGGTGGGTGACCGGCTGACCCGCGGTGAACTCTACGGCATGATCAAGTTCGGCAGCCGCACCGAGGTGTGGATCCCGGTCTCATATCCGCACACCGTCAAGGTCCAGGTCGGACAGAAGGTCAAGTGCGGCGAGACCGTCATCGTCGAATTGCGGCACGCCGCCGCGGCCTCGGGGACGTTGCCATGAGCGCCCGGTCGGCGGGTGCGGCGTGCGGCGAGCGGCGTGTGGCGTGCGCTGGTGACGACATGCAGGGGACTTTCCAACGTCGCACGTCGCACGTCGCACTCCGCACAGGCATGCACCACCCATGAGCGAACGCCTCACCTCGATGCGCAAACGTCTGCGTCGGCTGAAGACCCTGCCGGTGCTGCCGACCCTGTTGACGGCCGGCAACCTCGCCTGCGGCATCACCGCCATCCTCTGCGCCGCCCACAACCTGCTCGAGCTGGGCGCCTTCATGGTCTTCCTGGCGATGATCTGCGACATGTTCGACGGCAAGGTCGCGCGCATGACCAACACCGCCGGACCGTTCGGCGCGGAGCTCGATTCGCTCAGCGACGTGGTCAGCTTCGGCGTCGCGCCGGCGATCCTGATGCATCGCCTGGTGCTGGGTGAACCCGGGGTGTTCGACCACGGGCAGCGCCTGCTGTGGTTCATCACCGTGCTCTATCCGATCATGGCCGCGATCCGCCTGGCGCGTTACAACGTCGAGCACAGCAACGAACCCGCGCCGTATTTCCGTGGCCTGCCCTCCCCAGGGGCAGCCGCGCTGGTGTGCGCGTGGATCATCCTCCAGCCGCACCAGGATGTGATCCCCAGCCTGACCCTCGGCGCCGGCTACAAATACACCGGCCTGGAGAACCTCGACCCCATCCGCTGGATCGTCATCGGCTTGACCTTCCTCTCGGCCATGCTGATGGTCTCGACCATCCGTTTCCCGCACGTCGGCAACACGCTGTTCGGACGTCTCGGCTTCCGCACCATCATCATCGGCATGCTGCTGGCAGGCTTGCTGGTGCTGTTCCCGTATTGGTTCCTCGCGGTCCTCACCAGCGGCTATGTGTTGTTCGGCCTGGGTCTGTCGCTGCCCGACATGTGGCGTAAATGGCGCGCCGGGCACAACCCGCTCGACGAACCCGAGGACGACGAGGCCGAGGATGTCGGCGTCGCCACCGATCGCTTCGAGGACACCGGCCCGCGCACAGGGCGGTGATGGACGCTGCGCCCTTGCTGCAGCCAGGCGCGCAGCATCCCTACGCACCGATGTCGTGGTCTGAGCTTGCCGCGTTCGTCCACGTGCCGCTCGCAGCAATCCGCCAGTGGGTGGACGAGGGCCTGCCGCAGGTGGCGGAAGGCCTGATCGATCCCTTCGCCTGTTCGAACTGGTTGTGCTGGGGCCGCCTCGATCGCTGCCCGACGCTGGCGCGACGCTGGCGCACCTACCTGGTGTTCTTCGCTCCTTTTCTCGCCAATCAGGACCGGGTGCGCCGTCTGCACTGGCGCCGCACCCAGCGCCTGTACCTGCCGCAGCCGGCGGCGCACCTCGCGTGGTGGCTGGCACGCCCCTCCATGAGCGCCAGTCAGGTGGTGGAACCGGGGCCGCCGCCCGTTCTGGGAGGCTGCACCACCAGCGTGGTGGACGACTGGTGGCACCTCGTCGGAACTCCACCAGCCGGTGAGCCGACGGTCACCATCACCGCGCAGGTCGACCTCGCACCCACCGCCGTGCTGGCGCCCGGAGAAGATGAGCACGCGGAACTCGCGCGGCTGGTCGAACAGGTCGCTAGCGGGTTCCGTTACGAATACCGCCACCACCAGCCGTGGGAGTACCGCGCCGCCCTTGCCGGCGATCATTTCACGGGCCGGCTGGCCGGTAGCTGTCTCGATTGCGCCATGGCCCTGGCCGCGCTGCTGCAGGATAGCGGCCGGCAGTGGCGGCTGCTGGCGGGCGTGGTCGCCGACAGCCGCATCGCCAATCCGCATTTCTGGCTCGAAGCCCAGACCACCGACGGTCGCTGGGCTCCGCTCGATCCGACCCTGCCGGCGATCGTGCGCATGGTCGGTGGCGATTGGCGCAGCGCGGCGCGCGCCTGGACCGGCGCCTGCGACGCACGCCGCATCACCCTCGGACGAGTCGGTGCCGGCCGGTCCGATATTCCTGGTGGCGCCAGCGTCGGTTCGCTGATGGGCGAGGCGGTGGTCGCTGGCGCCAACGCCTGGCCCTGCCTGGACTGGGTGTGTGGTGACTGCGAGTCGGAGTTCAGCGAACGGGAGTGAACTCATGAGCCGTGGCCCTGCATGACGGCCGGGCCTGGTGTATGCTGGGCTTATGCCGTCCGCAGTCCGCACACCATGACCACTCCGACGCCCACCGACGACGATTTCGCCCGCTACGTCAAGCAGGTGGCGATGGTGACACCCGCTCAGGTCGACGTGGCGGAGCAAGAGCTGCGCCGCCAACTGGGCAGCGGCATCACCGTACCGATGGGCGAGATCCTGGTGCGCCAGGGGGCCATCACGCAGGTGCAGCGCGAGGGGGTTGAGAAACGCCTGGTCGCGCGCCAGGCCGGTGGCCTGCAGCAGCTCGGTCCCTACCAGATCCTGCGCAAGCTTGGTGAAGGCGGCATGGGCGCGGTCTACCTCGCCGCCGATACCGCCCACGGCGGCCGCCAGGTGGCGCTCAAGGTCCTGCCCAAACGCCACGCTGGCGATGCCGAGTTCGTCAGCCGCTTCAAACGTGAAGCGCGTTCCGCCATCGGCCTGGCCCATCCCCACATCGTCGCCGCCTACGCGGTGGGCGAGGACTTCGGGGTGCACTGGTACGCCATGGAATTCTGTCCTGGGGAGGCCCTCGATACGCGGCTCAAGCGCGCGGGCCGTCTGCCCTGGGAAGCGGCCGTGAAGCTGACCGCTGAGATCGCCGCCGGCCTCGCCCATGCGCACGCGCAGGGCATCATCCATCGCGACATCAAGCCGGCCAACATCGTCATCGCCGCCAACGGGGCCGCCAAGATCCTCGATTTCGGTCTGGCCAAACAGCTCGGTGGCGGCCAGTCGCTGATGACCCAGACCGGGGTGGTGATGGGCACGCCACATTACATCGCGCCGGAGCAGGCGCGGGGCGACAAGCAGATCGACGGTCGGGCCGATCTCTATGCCCTGGGCGCGACCCTCTATCACCTCATCACCGGCCACCCGCCGTTCAGCGGCAGCAGTCCCGCGGCGGTGATCATGCGCCACCTCAACGAGGAGCTGCCCGATCCGCGCGCCAGCGTGCCCGACCTGCCTGTGGGCGTGGTCGAGGTCATCCGCCGGATGATGGCCAAGCAGCCGGCGCAACGCCATCCCGATGGCCAGGCGCTGATCGCCGACCTCGCACGGGTGATGACCGCTGGCATGCGGGACGGAGGTCAGGTCGCAGCATCGGCGACCGCGCTGGCGCGCCACCAAGCGGCGGTGGGCGGACCGGATCATCGCCTGGCCTATGTGCTCTGCGCGGTGGTGGTGAGCCTGCTGGTGCTGGGCTGGTGGTGGCTGCGACCGACGCTTAACCCGCTGCTGGCCGAGGAGAGGGCGCCCGCGCCGGTGGCGATGGCATCGTCATCGCCGGAGCCGTCTCCCGTTGCATCATTGTTAGCGCCGGTGGCACCGGCGTCTCCCACCAGTGCGCCCGCGGTCGCCGGCCCGCCCGCCGCCGCGGTCGGCAACCTCCAGGCCCGCGTCATCGATCTGCTGCCGTTGATCGATCCCGCGCGCGATGCGGTGTACGGCATCTGGAGCCGGGTCGCCGGCGCGCTGGTCAGCGATGCCAGCGGTTCGTGGGAGGCGGGCAAAGGCGCCGCACGGCTGGTGATCCGCTACCAGCCACCCGAGGAGTACGATTTCCGTATCGTCTTCACCCGGCTTTCCGGCAACCACTGCGTGTCGCAGGTCTTCGTCGCGCGCCAGCAGGCCTTCGCCTGGATGATGGGCGGCTGGGGGAGTTCGGTCGCCGCCTTCGAAAACTACCGCGGCGGGCATGGCAACGAGGCAGCGAACATCACCCGCGTCGCGAAAGCCGACTGCCTGGTGACGGGCCGACGCCACGAGGCGGTGGTGCGGGTGCGCCGCGATGGCGCCACCGCCCTGCTCGATGGTCAGGTGATCTCGCGTACCCCCGCCGACTTCGCTGGCATGACCACTCCAGGGATCTATCACCTCGGCCTTCCCGGTGCGCTGGGCCTGGCGAGCTGGGCCTCGCCGACCCGCTTCGCTGAGGTGCAGGTGGTCGAGCACAGCGGGCCTGGGAAACCACTGCGTTGAGGTCAGCGCCGGTCGGACGCTGCGCGCCATCTCGCGCTCCTCGGGCTTTGGCGGGCTCAGCGCAGCGTCGTCCTCCATCCCGCTCAGTGCCGCACCGACATTCCCGGCCAGGGGCCGAACTGGAAACGCAGGAACATGACCAGGCTGATGCACCAGCAGTAGCCGGCGAAGACCGCATAGCTGGCGGTCAACGGGGTGAGGTCCCAGCCGGCCAGCACAGCCGGATCGGCGATACGCAGCAACCACCACACCGGCAGGCTGAGGGTGATGAGCGCGGTGCCGACCATCGCCACCAGCGTCCAGCGGGTATCGCCCGCACCGACCACCACCATGCGGAAGACCCATTGCAGACCCTCGCCCACCGCCGCCACGCCCAACCAGGCCAGCACCGGCGCAGCTTGCGTCAGGATCAGACTCCAGCGCTCGGCGACATACGGATCCCGGGCGACGTCGTTGGCGACGTAGATCGACATCAGCAATCCGGGGCAGCCGATGAACAGCACCGCGATCAACGTCAGCACTGGCAACACCAGGCGCACGGCGCGCCATCCGACCCGACGCGCCAGGTCTGGACGGCCGGCGCCAAGGCACTGGCCGACGGCGATGGCGATGCCCTGGCCCAGGCCGATGAAGGGCACCAGCACCAGCAGGTAGAGCGAGAAGGCGATGTTGGAGGCGCTCACCGACTCGGTCGGCAGGCGGGTGATGGCGGCGCTGAAGATGAGGAAGGCGATCATCTCCAACACCTCGCTGCCGCCGCGCGGCAGGGCATAGCGGCAGAACCGGCGCAGCCGCGCACCATCGCGGTTGCGCTGGTGCCAGACGGCGAACTCCCGGCGCATACCCCGTCCGAAGAACAGCACCGCCCACACTCCGAGGAACAGCAGCGAGGTCCCCAGGGTCGCCAGGCCCGCGCCGCTGATACCGAGGGGGGGCACGCCGGCGCCCCCGAAGATCAGCCAATGATTGAGCAGGACCGAGACGGCACAGGTGGCGGCACTGAGCACGAAGACCAGGCGGGTGCGACCAAGGCCGGAATAGAAACCCGACATCGCCGCGATCAGCACGATCGGGCCGGTCTCGGCGAGGTACCACGCGAGCAGTTCGGCCATGCCGGCCGCCACCTGCGGATCCTGCAATCCGAACAACGCCACCAGATGATGCCGCAGCGGGATCAGCACCACGGAAACCGCCGTGGCGATGACGCCGATGATGAGGGCGGGCCAGCACATCGCGGCGGCCTCGTCGTCCTCGCCGGCACCATGGTGCTGGGCGACGAAGGTGCCGACATAGCCGGCAGTCATGATGAAGAAGCCCTGCACCGTCCAGGCCACCATGCCCGCGGGCAGGCTGGCGGCGAGCGCCTCGGGCCCGTGCCAGCTGAGGAACAGCCGGTTCATGAAATGGAGGAAGAATCCCACCCCCATTCCCGCCGCCAGGGGCAGGGCGAGAGCCAGCAGCCCACGGCTGGTGGCCAGCCGCTCGATCGCCGCAGGCGTGGAAGGGGGCGCGGGCATCGGGCGGGCACCAGACCGTTCGGGCTGGAGGTGGCAAGACCGGTAGGGATATCGGATGCCGGCCGGCGCCGGGCGCTGCGAGCTTCAGGCATCGGCTGATGCCGGCCTTCCGGTACCCCGTACCGATCCCCTGTACCGGTCGCCCCCTTGGCCCGTCCCGCCCCAGGACCTTGTCAGTCCGATCCACTCGCCCTAGGACATGCAGCCAGATCCCCGACCACCGCCGATTTCAGGAGCCCTCATGCTTGCGACCCGCGTCAGCCAGAAGGAAAGCGTCTTCTACTTCGCCGCCTACCCGGCCGCCGAGCTGCTGAAGAAGGTGCGTTTCACCACCCGTTTCGAGGCCGAGGAGGGCAAGCTGAACGCCAGCACGCCTGCCGACAGCGACGAGGTCGGCACCTTCATCGCCAAGGTCGAAGGCAGCGACAAGGCCTTCCAGCGCAACATGGCCAAGGGCAAGGTCGCGCAGATCCGCAACTTCTACGAGACCTGCGGCGCCCAGCCGATGATCCCAGGCACGGTGCTGCTGTTCACCTCCGAGAAGCTGCGCTTCACCCCGTCCGCGCCAGAGAGCCCGAACGGCAGCCTGACCGCGCCGGACGACAAGTATCTGATCATCGATGGTCAGCACCGCCTGGCGGCGCTGCATTTCCACCTCAAGAAGAACCCAGGGGAAGCCGGCGCGGTACACGTGCCGTGCGTGATCTTCGACGGCCGCAACGAGGATTTCGCCGCCGAGATGTTCGTGATCATCAACTCGACGCCGACGCGCATCTCCAAGAGCCACCTGATCAACCTCTATGAGCGGGTATCGTTCGCCACCACCGACAAGAAACTCGCGGCCAAGATCGTCGACCGCCTCTACGTCGAAGGCGACAGCCCGCTGCGCTACCGCATCAACCGCCTGGGCGGGCGTTCCGGCAAGGAGAAATGGATCCTCCAGGCCGAGCTCTTCAACGAGATCCACCGCTGGGTCAAAGGCGCCGAATCCTCGGCACAAGATCATGTCGAGCACCACTACGCCATCCTGCGCGATTTCTTCAAGGCCAGCGCCCACGCCTGGGGAGAAGCCTGGGGCAGCGACGCGTACATGGTGACCAAGCCGGTGACGCTCAAGGCGCTGATCCGCGTCTGCGCCGATCTCGCCGAGGACGATGGCGAAGAGACCGACGGTCGCGTGCGGCGATGGGCCGAGCGTCTGGCGCCGTGGCGCCAACAACTCCCCGCCTTCCGCGCCGACGGCTTCTACGACCGTTTCCCCGCCAAGGGCCAGACCGAGCGCGTGCAGCGCATCCAGCGCGAGCTGGCGCAGGCGATCGGGTTGTCGCGCAAATAAGCCGGAATCCACCGCAAAGGCGCAAAGGGCGCCGAGTCGGAGGAAGAGCGCCTCGGCCCACGGGGCGTTCATCTGGGCAGCCTATGTTCTTTGCGCCTTCGCGGTTGCAGGCTACGCGGCGTCGCAGCCAGACAAAAAACCGGCCGCGGGAAGTCCCGCGGCCGGTCTGATTGCAGTCTGAAGTCCTTTGCGGCTTTGCGGTGGCAGTCCCGCTCGGCATCACTTCGCGAACATCTTGTCCTTCTCGCGGCTTTGCGGTGGCAGCCCCGCTCGACATCACTTCGCGAACATCTTGTCCTTCTCGTTACCGCCCGAGATCAGGTAGGCGAGGAGGTCGAGCATCTCGTCCTGGTTGAGGCGGTTG
>JANPIY010000909.1:0-2913 GCA_031425255.1 Planctomycetota bacterium | reverse complement strand
CGTCAGTATTTAAATCGTTATTTCGGATTGACCGGGTTTGGTGGACACTTTGAAGCTTCCTCCAGATGCACTCTCTATGGCCAAAGCCAGACCCCCGTATTCGTCCGAGTTCCGCCGTCAGGTGGTTGAACCGGTTCGCGCTGGCTGGGCGGACACTGCAAACCGCTCGGCGAAGAACGAAGAGATCCTGGAGGCGCTGGACCTCGTGTCAAGCATTCTGCGCAAGAAGCCGAACGGGCGGCTGATGCCGGAGCGGACGCGGCGGGCCAATGCGGCCAAGTCGGCGGTGCGCTTCAACGTGGAGCATGTCTTTGCCCACCAGAAGGGGCTGATGGGCGTTGTTGTGCGTACGATCGGCCTCGCCCGGGCGCGAGTGGAGACCGGGCTGGTCAACCTCGCCTACAACATGAGGCGCCTGGTCTGGCTCAGCCAGCTAAGTGCATCCGCGTAGGGGCCGAGGGGACGCGCCAGCGCGATCTCACGTCGATCACCACCCGAGGTCAAGCGCCCTGGCTCGACAGCGCCGCGCAGCCGGACGTTGTGGTGAGCGAGATCGCCCGTCGTTGGCAGGTGACGCCGCAGCAGGTGTTCGACTGGCAGGCGATCTCGCTCAGCACAACTGTAGGGTTCGTGGACATCATCGTAAGCGAAGCGTCGGCACCCTTCTTTCGCGTGGTGGTTTGGGTGTGCTGGTTCAGCTTCAGGCGAGATGCTTGGAGATGGCTGTATGGGCAACGTTTCGGACAACGCGAGGGGCGGATACCGGCGTATTGAGGTTCTGACGGGGCCTGGCGGTCGGCGGAAATGGTCGGACGAGGACAAGGCGCGGATTGTGTCCGAGGCCGCGCAGCTGGGCGTCGTGGTGAGCGAGATTGCCCGTCGGTGGCAGGTGACGCCACAGCAGGTGTTCGACTGGCGGCGGCAGATGCGCCAGGCGCTGGCGGTGACGTCGGCGAAGCCGGCCTTCGTACCGATTATCGCGATGGGGCACATGGCACGTCTGATCCCGCGGTGCCGGCGTGTCGGTCGGGGGCGAGGATCGAGGTGAGGCTGGCCGGCGCGCAGCTGCGCATCGCGCCTGGCACGGATGCAGGGCTGCTGACCATGGTGCTTCGCGCGATCCCGGCGTCGGCGGCATGATTGCGCTGCCATTGAGTGCACGGATCCTGCTGGCGACGCAGCCGGTGGACTTCAGGAAGGGCGCGCATGGCTTGGCCGCCTTGGCGGTGGAAGTGCTGCGGGAGGATCCGTTCTCGGGTGCGGTGCTGGTATTTCGCTCGCGCCGCGCGGACCGGGTGAAAATTATGGTTCGGGATGGTAGCGGCCTGGTGTTGATCTGGAAGCAACTGGAGGGCGGCGGGTTCCGCTGGCCGCCGGTGGTGGACGGTGTGCTGCGCCTGACGCCGGTGGAGTTCGCCGCGCTGTTCGATGGCATCGACTGGCGTCGGGTGCAGGCGCTGCGGGAGATTCCCAAGCCGAGCGCGCCTGCAAAGAATCGCAGTCGTGATGCGCGCTGCTGTTGATGACCCGACGAGATTGCCGGATGATCCGGCGGCGTTGAGCGCTGCTCTTGCTGCAGGCGTGGTGCGGGCGCGGTGGCGTAGCTGCCGAACGCGATACCGCTGCGCGCGAGCGCGACGAGGTGCAAGCGCAGAACGAGCGGCTGCTGGCCTTGTTGATGAAGCTGCGGCGGATGCGGTTTGGGCGGAAGTCGGAGCGGCTGGCCGAGGATCAGCTATACTTTGCGTTCGAGGAGATCGCGGCCACGCTCGCGGCCAGCCAGGCCGAGGCCGAGAAGACATCTCCGCAGCGGCGCGCCCAGGGGACCGAGGCGCGCAGGAAGGCGCGCGGCAAGCTGCCGGCGCATCTGCCGCGGGTCGAGGTGGTGATCGGCGCCGATATTTCGGACCGGATCGATGTGATCCCCGCGCACTACCAGGTGCTGGTGAAAGCGGCCGAAGCTCGCCTGCTGGGCCTGCGAGGGCGTGGTGGTGCAGGCGCCGGCACCGGAGCGGCTGATTCCTGGCGGGCTGCCGACCGAGGGGACGGTCGCGCATGTGTTGGTGTCGCGCTACGCGGACCACTTGCCGCTCTATCGTCAGTCGCAAATCCTGGCCCGGCAGGGGATCGAGATCGGCGCGGACACGCTGGCCTCCTGGGTGGGCGTGGCGGCGGGCGAGCTCAAGCCCGTGGTGGCGTGGTTGCGCGAGATCCTGCTCGGCTCGGCGCGGCTGTCCGCCGACGAGACGACGCTGCCGGTGCTCGACCCCGGTCGTGGCCGCACGAAGACGGGCTATGCCTGGGCAATCGCGCGCGATGACCGGCCCTGGGGCGGCAGCGATCCGCCGGGGCTGGTGTTCCACTATGCGCTGGGGCGCGGGAGGGAGCACGCGGCTAAACTGCTCGGCGACTATGCTGGGTTGCTGCAGTGCGACGGCTACGCCGGATACAAGAGCCTGCCCTGCGGCGATGCCAACGGACCGACACTGGCATTCTGCTGGGCGCATGTCCGGCGCGAGTTCTACGACCTGGCCAAGGGCCGGACGGCACCGATCGCGACGGAGGCGCTGCGACGGATCGCGGAGCTCTATGCCATTGAGGCGGAGGTGCGCGGCAAGCTGCCGGATGTTCGCCGAGAAGCGCGTCAGGCGCGCAGCAAGCCATTGGTTAATAACAAGTCTCTGAAGTCCCGACTCAAAAAAGGGATTCCCCGACGCGGGCGTGATCCGATTCAAGCTGGTGAGCATTGGTGGTTCACCATGGCCATAGCCATCACCCTTCGATCCGACTTCACTGGCGCGCAGCTCCGCGCCTTGGCCAGGCAATCGAAAGACGCCTCGCAGGCGAGGCGGTTGTTGGCGCTGGCAGTGATCTACCACGGCGGCACGCGCAGCGAGGCGGCGCAGCTCGGCG
>JANPIY010000908.1:0-2782 GCA_031425255.1 Planctomycetota bacterium | reverse complement strand
CCGCGCGCAACTCGCCCCGCTCGCCTTGTGCAGCTTGTTGCAGGCAAAGCGGTCGTCGACGCGCGGCTGCAAGCCTATCGCCCGCAGCTCAGTCACCAGCCGGTCGCGCACGCCGTCGCTCGCCGTGCTGTCGGCGGGGTGAGGGGCCTCGTCACCGAGCACGCGGGCGAGCCGCGCCTTGGCCCGGGCGCTGTCAAACTGTCCGGCGGCACTGGCAGCGCGGACCTCGGGCGGGCGAGTAAGCCAGCGGGTCGCACCCATGGCGGCGAGCAGGCCGGCGACGACTAGCGAAAGAAGCAACAGTCGGCGCAATATCAGTCCCCCGTTCGCACGGCAGCTTAGCGGGCGAATGGCGGTTGCCAATGATTGTTAGGTCGTTACGCTGCGGTCATGAAAACCGCCTTTTTGGTTGCCGCCGCAGCGATTCTCGGCCCATCTCCGGCTATCGCCCAGACCTCCCCAGCCCGCCAACCATTGACGCTCGAGCGGGTGTTTGCCGCGCCGTCGCTGTCGGGTCCGGTCCCGCGGATGGTCAAGCTGTCGCCCGACGGCCGCCTGGCGACCCTGCTCCGCAATCGTCCCGACGACGTCGAGCGCTACGATCTGTGGGCGATCGACCCGGCGACGGGCGGGATGCGGATGCTGGTCGACAGCAAGCGCGTCGGCAGCGGTGCGGCGCTGAGCGAGGCGGCGCGGATGCAGCAGGAGCGGGCGCGCCTGGTCGGCTTCAAGGGTATCATCAGCTACGAATGGGCGCCCGACGGCAAGAGCATCCTGGTGCCGCTGGATGGCGACATCTACCTCGCCGGGCTGGACGGGCAGGTGCGGCGGCTGACCGAGACCAAGGATAGCGAGCTCGATCCGACGGTCAGCGAAACCGGGCGGTTCGTGTCCTTCGTCGCCGGCAACGATCTGCATGTGATCGAACTTGCCGGCGGTCGCACGGCCAAGATCACCCAGGGTGGATCCGAAACGCTAAGCTGGGGCGTAGCCGAATTCATCGCGCAGGAGGAGATGAAGCGCTTTCGCGGCCACTGGTGGTCGCCTAACGACCAGCGCATCGCCGTGATGCGAATTGACGAAAGCGGGGTCGAGGTTGCCACCCGCGCCGCGATCGGCGCGGAGAAGACCACGGTGGTCCAGCAGCGCTACCCGCGCACCGGGACTGACAACGCCAAGGTCGAGCTTCACCTGATGAACCCCGACGGGAGCGGGCGGGTCAAGGCGGATCTCGGTTCTGACCCTGACATCTACGTCACCCGGGTCGACTGGCTGCCAGGCAGCGATGCCGTCATCGTCCAGCGCCAGACCCGCGACCAGAAGCGCCTCGATTTTCTGCGCGTCGACGCTCTGACAGGTGCCTCGACGCTGTTGTTCAGCGACGCCTCGGAGAGTTGGGTCAACTTGTCGGACGACCTTAAGCCGCTCAAGGACGGAAGCCTGATCTTCTCGTCGGAGCGGAGCGGGTTTCGGCATCTTTATCGTTGGGCGAAGGGACGTGTGGCCCCGCTGACAGGCGGCGCGTGGCCGGTGGCGGAAGTCACGGGGATCGACGAGAAGTCCCGCCGGCTGTTCTTCACCTCCAACCGCGATAACAGCGTCGAATATCAGCTTCACGCGCTCGATTATGGTCGCAAGGGAGCGCGGCCGATCCAGTTAACGGCGAATGGGACCAACAATTTCGTCACCATGGACGAAAGTGGCCAGCTGGCGGTGATCACCACCCGCTCCCCCGCAAACCCGGCCCAGGTTTGGCTGGCCGACGCCCGCGGCAAGCGGCTCGCCTGGATCGAGGAGAACCGACTTGCGGGCGATCATCCGTTCGCGCCGTTTCACGACCCCCGGATCAAGCCGCAATATGGGCGGCTGACCGCCGCTGATGGCAAGACCCCACTCGATTACATGCTAATGCTTCCGCCCGGCCTCAAGGAGCGCGGGGGCCGCGCGCCGGTGCTGATGCGCGTCTATGGTGGTCCGGGCGTTCAGGACGTGACGAACGGCTTCGGCGGGGCGCTCAACCAGTATCTGGTGAGGCAAGGCTTCGTCCTGTTCAGCGTTAGCAATCGCGGACAGGATGGCCGTGGTGCCGCCTTCTCCAACGCGCCGCTGTATCGCACGCTCGGCGACGTCGAGGTCGCCGACCAGCTGGCGGCGCTGCAGTGGCTGAAAGCGCAGCCGTTCGTCGCCGCCGACAAGGTCGCGGTGCATGGTTGGTCTTATGGCGGCTACATGGTGCTAAAGCTGCTTCAGCAGGCGCCCGGCGCCTTTGCAGCAGGCATCTCGGGCGCTCCGGTGACTCGCTGGGAACTGTACGACACCCATTATACCGAGCGCTACCTCGGTGACCCGCGCAAGAACCAGGCACCGTACGATAAGGCGAGTGCGCTGACCGACGCCACCAAGATGGTTGATCGGCTGCTGCTGGTGCACGGGATGAGCGACGACAACGTATTGTTCCAGAACTCTACCGAATTGATGGCCAAGTTGCAGGAAGGCAAGGTGCCATTCGAGCTGATGGTCTATCCCGGCAAGGCCCACTCGCTGGCCGGGCCTAACATCCGGGTCCATGAGTGGCGCACCTACCTGAACTTCCTCGAGCGCAATGGAATTAAGCCGGAGCCCTCGCGCTAAGCTGGACAAGCCGCGCCATCCGACCATATCGCACCCTCGTCAAGGAGATAGGTGCATGGGTTATCGGGTCGCCGTCGTCGGCGCGACGGGCAGTGTCGGTCGCGAAATGCTGCAGATCCTGGCCGAGCGGCAATTTCCCGCCGACGAGGTT
>JANPIY010000907.1:0-9360 GCA_031425255.1 Planctomycetota bacterium | reverse complement strand
TGCCTATCCCCGCGATGAGCGCCCAGGACCGATCACCACCGACGTCTTCTCCTTCCACGTCGACAGCGCGCCCTGCGAAACCGACACCTGGTTGTGCACCTACCACGGCCGCGCGAGCGAAGGCATTGGCAACGACCAGGCCCAGCGCCGGGTCGACATCCCAGAGACGCGGGCCGCTCTGCTGCGGGCGTACGGCGGGGCCGATGACGACGGTTTCCAGGCCTTCCTGACTGAGCACGCGTACGACCTGCACTACGCCGCACTCCCGCACGCGCGGCCATACTCCTTCGGCGTCGGCAACCTCTGGCGCCTCGCCACCGCGTATCCCGGCTGCCCGGTTCCACCGAGCATCCATCGGGCCCCGGCGACCATCGCCGGGGATGGGCCGCGGTTGTTGTTGATCAGTTGAAAGGGAAAGCGGGCCTTGGACCTGTGGCCCATTCCTCGCCACTCGCGCTGTTCTCGGCTATGCGCCAACGTGCACGCGCTTACGCCCCACGGCCACGCCCAGCCCTACTTCCTCGACGGCGTCGGCCCGTCACTCGGAAGCGGAATGGTGGTGCCACGCAGCGTCCACGTCAGCGCGCCATCCCACAGCCGCCAGTAATCGCGGGTGAGGCGTTTCGCCTGCGAGGCGCCCAGGTCGTTGAACATCCAGAAACCCAGGCGACGGGCAGGAAGTTTCTCGATGATCGGCTCGCCGGCCTTGCTTTCGCTCACGGTCATGGGGGCGCCGGTCTCGAAGCCGACGATGCTGGCGCTGAGGTCCTTCTTCAATCCGGCTACCACCACGGCGAGGCTGCCCGCTGACAGCTTCATCCCAGGGCCGGAAACGCGCACGAGGTTGGGATCCTTCTCTATCGCCACCGGCTTGCCATCCACCGGAAGCGGATCGATCAGCCGTAACGTTCCGGCCAGCCCGGCCGCCAACGGATGAGTGCCGGCTTTGATCTCCACCACGTCGGTGTACTCGCTGTAGTGCTGATTGTAGTCGGGGCCACCCATCAGGCCGGCCTTCGCCATCACGGACGCATCGCAGACCACCAGCGGGATCCGCAGCGTGCGCACCAGGAGGATGCCGATCCCACGCGTGGCGTCGCTCATCCCCATCAGGATGACCACCTGCTGTCCCCTGAGCACGGCTTCGGCATTCTTGCCGTTGAGTTCTCCGATTCCCGCCGTGGTCACGATCATCCCGGCTTTTTCGCAGCGTTCGTACAGCAGGGCTTCGAAGGGCGAGCGTTCCGCCGCATCGCGACGCCCGGTGATCAATACGTTCAGCCCACGCAGCGAGACCGGCGCGAACCCCCGGTCGGGATCCGGGGGATCCCCCAGCACGTCGCGTGCGGGCGGCAGCTCTGCCAACACCGCGTCGAGTCGACCGATGCCGGTGAAGTAGGCCCGCGCCGCGCTGTCGTTCGCGTCGAGGCTGAGCACCGCCTTCCAACTCGCGGTGGCGAGTGGCAGGTTGCCAGCCTTCTCAGCCTTGTGCGCTGTGGTGCTGAGCTCCTTGAGCGTCTTGGCCTGCCCTTTGGCGTCGGCCTCGCGGAAGCGCTGGCGGGCCGCGCCTTCGAGTTTGGCGAACGCCGCCCGCGCCTTGGTGGCGGCCTCGCCGCGTCGCTGCACCTCCTTCGCGACGACCTCCGGCATCGGTTTGGCGGCACCCAGCAGGTCGGTGCCGCCATTCAGGTTCTCCAACTCGCTGCGTACGCCATCGAGTTGGCCCAGCGCCGCGAAGAAGGCCACGGCGTCCGCATGATTGCCATCCAGGCGCAGCACCTCCTTCCAGGCGGCGATGGCGATCTCCTTGTCGGTTTTGCGCGCTTCACGTTTGGCGATCGCGATCAGCCCGGTGATGGTGGTGGCGTTGAGCTTGGCGACTTCTGCCGAGTACGCGCGCTGGGCGCCATCCACCGCCGTCTGATAGCTGTCGATGTGGCTGTCGCGGAAGGTGGTATAGAGCGCCAACGTTCCCTCCGCCGCCTCACCCGCCGGCATCCGACAAGGCAGGATCAGAGCCAGCAGCACCCATACGACCGACGACCAATGGTGCATGGCATCTCCTGGAAGCTGAACGATACCCTCCCCCTGGCTGTGACAGCAAGTACGACTCTGCTTCCGGGCGTGTGCGTGGAGGGCTGCGCTGGTCGCCGGAGATGCTCAAGGGAGTCGAGTCGCTCTCTGTCAGGACCAGCTGCTGGCGAAGCGACAGGGCGGGGACGCTGCGATCCTCCCCGTAGCCCGGCGCGTGGCCTCACGGGAGACCTGAACCCGACGCCCACCGATAGTTTCATCACGAGCTGAAATGGCACTTGGGTTCTTCACGTTGGTGGGTAGAGGAATCCCTGGATTCGTCACCACCTCGTCGGCCGGACCACATGCAGCAGAACTCCTTATCATCGGTGATCGCCGACTATCAAAGGAAGCGCTCGCTTGCGTGGGAAACCTCAGCGGAGATTTTTGGCATAGTGGGCCTGCAGCTCGGGCCGGTGCGCTTTCAAGACGCCGCTGTGGCGGACACCTGGTCGCAGCAATGGCCCGATCCTGCCAAACGCCCCACGTGGCGGTGGGCCGAGATGTTCATCCATTACCATAAGATGTCGGCCTTCAAACGCTTCGAAGTGGCGGTCAGCCTTGCTGGCCAGCTCTGTGCGTTGAGCTATGGCATGCCGAGCAATGGCAAACTCATCTTGAAGATCCACGCCCTGGCGCGGGCGCCGGGAGCCAGCCCGCTTGCGGGTCAAGTGCTGCCCATCGTTCTCGCGTGCGCCGATTCCTACGCCCGGCTCCTGGGCAGCCAGGAAATCTGGATCTGCAATCCGATGAACGAAGGTGTGGCGAAGTATTACGAATCCTTCGAGTTCACCCCGGTCTGTGATCGCCGGGGCAAGACCACCCACCTGATCATGAGACTGCAGTCATGACCGAATACGATGACGACCGCGCCAAGCTGATCCGCGCCAAGCAGGAACTCCGGCGAAAATATCTGGAGCGGACGAGTTCCCTGAATGCCGGATGTGATCTTCCCGAAGGATTGGTGTCAGGTCCTGGGACGTTGGAAGAGTTGGAAGAGGTCATCAGGGAACTGGAAGCGGACGATCAGACGGAGGAGTCCGATCATGAGCGATAAGCCATCAACCAACGACGCCCAGGATCGCGAAATCCTGCGCAAGGCCAAACCACAGATCCTGCGAGAAGCCAAGTCGACGGCCGCCGAAATCCAGGCCCGGGAAACCCGAGCTGCCAGGAAACCAGATCCTCCCCGCAAGTGATCAGGTGCTTATGACAACCCGTATCACGCCGGGGCGTGATGCGGGGTGATGCGGTTCAGCATCCGTCCGACATAGCGGCACTGTTCTGCGGTCTGGTCGGCGACGGCTTGGTCGAGGCAATCGATGTCGCTTGCGATGATGACCTGCGCTTCGATTTCCGCGGCGGAGGCGTTGGCCATGATGAGGAACCGATGGAATTCGCGGTCACTGCCATGTTCGGATCCGTCTGCGATGTTGCTGACCACGGAGATCGCCGCGCGGCGGAGTTGCGACTTGAGATCGCCTTCGGCGCGCATGGTACGTGTCGCGCTCGACACCATCCGCAGGAGCAGGCGCGCTTGATGCCACACCGTCAGTTTCGTGAATCGTGCCATGGTAGGCTCCTTGGATGTCCCCGGCTCACCGGTCGCGCGCAGGCTGCAGGGGCCGCAGCGAAGTCCCCGCAGCGGAGCGCCCTTGCAGCCGAGCACGTCCGGTAAGCTGGGGGCATCCAAGGAGCCGTCCTAGCCCCCGACCGACCACCCGATCAAATCACAGATGGGACGCACCCGACCAAGGACCATCGTCTCCCACTTCAAGCTGGGCGCTGGGCGCTGGGCGCTGGGCGCTGGGCGCTGGGCGCTGGGCGCTGGATGGCCGCGGGGCAGTGAGCAGTGAGCAATCAGCGTTCCGCTACCAGCTGCCAGCTGCCAGCTTTCAGCTATCCGCTGTCAGCTATCAGCTGTCAGCAATCCGCTCCCAGCTCCCAGCGCCCAGCTCCCAGCTCCTCCCCGCCCCACCGCTTTCCGATTGAAGCCGGTCCTCCACCCCGAGATTCCCCACCCATGCGCCACCTCCTCGTCCTCCTCGCTCTCGCCGCCTGCTCAACCGTCGGCGCCGCCGAGCTGGTCAACGGCAACCCTCCGGACCTCCGCACGCTGAAGATCGGCGACACCGCCCCGCCGTTCGATCTCCCTGGGATCGACGGCAAGAACCACACCCTCGCCGACTACGCCGGCGGCGCGGCGCTGGTGGTGCTCTTCACCTCGAATCACTGCCCGACCTCGCACAGCATCGAGAAGCGCCTGCAGCGTTTCTGGGAGGAGTACCAGCCCAAGGGCGTCAAGCTCGTTGCCATCAATCCCAATCATCCCGACGGCCTCAGCCAGGATGAGCTCGGTTACGGCGAGTTCGGCGATTCCTTCGCCGAGATGAAACCCTACGCGGCCAAGAATCAGTGGACCTTCGACTACCTCTACGACGGCGACCAGCAGCTCATCGCCCGGGCCTATGGCTGCCTGGCGACGCCGCACGTGTTCATCTTCGACAAGGACGCGAAACTGCGTTACGCCGGTCGCTTCGACGATTCGCGTTTCCATGACGACACCACGGTGAAAGCGAAGGACGCGCAGAACGCCGTCGACGCCATCCTCGCCGGCAAGCCGGTGCCGGTGGAGTCGACCAAGCCACACGGCTGCTCGACCAAGTGGCGCGAAAAGAAGAGCGGCCACGACGCCAAACACGCCGCCTGGGCCGCCACGCCGGTCACGGTCGAGACCATCGACGCATCTGGGATCGCCAAGCTGCGCGCCAACACCACCAACCGCTACCGCTTGATCAATGTCTGGGCCACGTGGTGTGGGCCCTGCGTGAAGGAGTTCCCGGACCTGGTGGCGATCTCGCGCCAGTTCGACATGCGCGATTTCGAGCTGGTGACCATCTCGCTGGATGCGCCCGCCGACCTGCCCAAGGCCGAGGCCTTCCTGTTCAAGCAGGCCGCCGGTCCGAGCAAGAAGATCGCCGGCGCCATCGCCAAGGAGGGCCGCACCACCAACAGCTACCTCTTCGCCGGCTCCACCGATGACCTCGCGGCATCGCTCGATCCGCAGATGCCCGGCCCCATCCCCCACACCATCCTGGTCGCCCCGGGTGGCGAGATTGTCTGGCGCCACAACGGCGTCATCGATCGCGCGGCGGCCGTGAACGCCATCCTCGACCGCATGAACCGCTTCTATTCGCCCGCTCCGACCAAGCCCTGATCTCCTGAAAGAAGGCTCGGCGGCATTCCATAGGGGTTCTTTCTGCCGGGAAAAACTCGCCAACGGTCCAGCCGCAGAGGCCGCCGAGGGCGCACAGGGCACAGAGTTGAGAAGTTCCAGCTCTGCGGCCTCTGCGGCCTCTGCGGTTGGAACGGCCTTTTTGCGAGGAGGCAGGTATGAGACCCACACGAAACGCCGAGAGCCGGAAAGAAGCACGATGTCCCCACGAGTAATCCTGCTGTACCTGGGCCTGAGCCTGGCCCTGGCCTCGGCCGCCCACGCCGAGCAGTTCGTCCTGTTCGACGAGGTCTTCACCTTCGAGGCGAAGGACGCGGTGCCCACCCAATCGCATCTCTTCGTCAAGGCGGACAAATTCGGCAAGGACGCGCCGAAGGATTGGACGCAGCCGATCGATTACCGTGGCGGCACCGTGCACATCCGTTTCGAGGTGCTCGAGAAACCAGCCGGTGATGTCCCGACCTTCTGGAGCCTGTGCTACATTCCGAACAAGGGCCAGAAGAACGGCTACGGGTGCGCGAGTTCGCCGACCTACACTAGCACCGGAGTCTTCGAGAAGGACGAGAAGATGACCGGGTTCTGGGAGAACGACTCGATCATCTGGACCGAGGGCATCAGCATGATGTCCCTGGTGGTCAAAGCCGCCAAGGTGTCCGGCAAGAACCACGCGCATCTCCAGTCCGACCTCGCGAAGTTCTTCCCCACCAAGATCCATGTGACGATGGTCCAGGTCTCCAAAGCTGCCCATTACCCATAAGTCCCCCGTCCTCGGCCTGGGCCTGTTAATCGTCGTCAGTGCCGTTATGGTTCCGGTCTGTGTCTTGGGCCGACGAGGAATTCTCCGGTGCTGATCTGGGCGATGTCCGGCTGAATCGTCGGTTGTCGTTAGTGGCTGCACGTCTGGGTTCGTCCCCCGGAGCGAGCATTCCCCAGGCTTGTCGTGGCTGGTCGGAGGTGAAGGCGGCTTATCGTCTGTTCGAGCATGAATCGGTGTCCAGCGACGAGGTGCTGGCCCCGCATGTGGAGCGGACGCTTGAGCGGATGCGTGCCCATCGGGTGGTGTTGTGCGTGAGCGATACCACCGAGGTGGATTTCACCGGTCGTCCACGCACCTCCGGCCTTGGTCCGCTGAGTTATGAATTCCAGAGGGGTTTCCTGCTGCACCCGGTGTTGGCGGTGACTCCGGACCGTCTGTGTCTGGGAGTGTTGGGAGCGCAGTGGCTGGTACGCGATCCTGCCACTTTGGGCATGAGTGGGGCGACGAAGAAAAAACGCCCACTGAAGGAGAAGGAAAGCAACCGGTGGCCGACGGCGTTCGATCGTGTGTGCGCACATGCCCAGCAGATGGATGGCACCCGTCTGGTCTACGTGTCGGATCGTGAGAGCGATGTCTATGAATTGCTGCTGAAGGCGACGCAGGCTCCGATCGACCTGCTGATCCGTTCCAACCAGGATCGTGCCTTGGCCGATGGGCGGCATCTGCACGACGTGGCGGCAACGGCGCCCGTCCTCGGTACGGTCGAGATCAACGTTCCTCGTTCCCATGACCGGCCAGCCCGCACCGCGACGCTGACGCTGCGCTGTGAGCGCGTGACCGTGCGGCCGCCGTACCGTCTCGGTGAAACGCTGCCGCCGATCACCCTGACCGTGATGCGGGCACGCGAAGAACATCCACCGGCCGGCCACCAAGCGCTTGATTGGATCCTGCTGACCAACCGCAGCGCAACCACCCTCGACGAAGCCAACACCCTGCTGGAATGGTACGTCTGCCGATGGCAGATCGAAGTCTACTTCCGTGTCCTGAAGGCCGGATGCTCTATCGAAAGTCTGCAACTCACCGACTTCGATCGCCTTCAGGTCGCCATCGCCATCTACCTCGTCGTCGCGTGGCGCGTCCAATTCCTCATCAGCCACGGGCGCGACGCGCCTGACTTGCCATGCGATGCCCTCTTCGACCCCGACGAATGGAAAGCCGCCTGGATCGTCGCCAAACGCACACCCCCACCTGGAAAAACCCCCAAACTCCAGGAAATGATCCGCATCGTCGCCACCATCGGCGGCTTTCTTGCCCGAGCCGGAGACGGGCAACCTGGGGCGAAAACCATCTGGGAAGGACTCGACCGGGTACGTTACTTCGTCATCGCACTCGCCGCCCAGGCGGAGGTCACCGCCAAGACTAAGACCAAGCGACGACGACGATGACTTATGGCTAATGAGCAGCACTTCAGTGCCGGGTGAGAGAGAAAATCCATAAAAGTCCTCAACGGGAACGATGCGGCTGCGATCCGGTGGTCGTGCGGTGCGGATGTATTCTGCGTCGTCCCCGTTGGGGACTTTGCATTTCTAAATCACTCGACCCGGCGCTGAAGCACCGGGCTGGCGTTACGCCGCCCCCGTTGGGGGCTGAGAAATGACTCGCAGTCGCACCCACTCGATTGCGTCCTGCAACGATGGGACCTCCCATAGCCAGAACCCGCCACCAGTTCGCTGGTCGCGGCAGAGTTATGGGTAATGAACAGGTCTCCAAAGGGGGGACCTACGACCCGGCCAAGGTTCCCGGACTCACGACCGTGACCGGCAAAGAGACGGGCAAGGAGACCGGGAAGGCGAAGTGAGCGGGTGGCGGTACGCCCGGGCGCCTTGACCGCAGCACCGCCTCCGACATGCCTTGACCGCTGCGCAGCGAGACGCCGACGCTTGTTCCCGAGCTGCCACGCGGAAATGCGCGTCCTCGGCTCCTCCGCCCGCGGCGCAGCGGGGGGAACCATCAGCGCCGAAGCCGATCACCTTCTGCCCTGTAGGAAACTGGACATCCACCGATGACGAATGATCAGATCCGTTTCGACGACGGCGCCGCCTACGAACGCTACATGGGGGTGTGGAGCCAGCTCGTGGGTGAGACCTTCCTCGCTTGGCTCGCGCCCGCGGCGGGCCTGCGCTGGCTCGACGTCGGCTGCGGCAATGGCGCCTTCACCGACCTGCTGTTCGAACGGTGTGCGCCGGCCGCGGTGGCGGGGGTGGACCTGTCGCAGGAGCAGCTCGCCTTCGCCCGCACCCGGCCGGTGTCGCTGAGCGCGCGCTTCCACCAGGGCGACGCCATGGCCCTGCCATTTCCCGCGCAGACGTTCGATGTGGCGGTCATGCCGCTGGTGATCTTTTTCGTCCCGGTTCCGGCCACCGGCATCAGCGAGATGGCGCGCGTGGTCCTCCCAGGTGGATTGGTCACCGCCTATGCCTGGGACATGCCCGGCGGCGGTTTCCCGTACGAGGCGCTGCTGGCCGAGATGCGGGCGATGGGCGTTCCGGTTCCCACGCCACCGAGTCCCGACGCCTCACGCATCGACACCATGCGCGCCCTGTGGACCGGCGCGGGCCTGGTCGGCATCGACACCCACGAGATCACCGTGCAGCGGACGTTCACGGATTTCTCAGATTACTGGTCGACGATCCTCACCGGGCCGAGCGTCGGCCCACGGCTCGCCGCGATGGCCGCAGCCGATATCGCCATACTCAAGACGCGGATGCAGGCTCGCCTGCCGGCAGAGCCCACCGGTCACATCACCTGTCGCGCCCGCGCCAATGCCGTGCGGGGTCGCGTCGCCGACGGCTGAGGTCTTCACTTTCACCTGTGGAGGAAGATGGGTTCACACTCGGAACTCTGCGGTTTGACAATGAGCACCAATCACCGGCTCTGCGGAGTGGCGCCGCCAGCGAGTCCGGCCCGACGTTCGAGGTCGGTGACCTTGGTACGGGCGTCGACCAGGGCGGTGCGCGAGCGCTCCAGGGTCTTCTGATACGCGGCGATCTCCTCCTGCGCCCCGGTCATGATCCGCAGTGCGGTGGCGTGGCTGGCGCTGACACGAGCGAGGTCGGCGAGCAGTGCCTGGTGGGCGTGTTGTTCGGCTTCGAGGGCGACCTTCGCCGCGTGCTCGGAGTGGTACGACCCAGGGAGGGCATGCCCTGGCCCATAGAGACCTTCCTGCGCGAAGCGGTACGCGACGGTCTGGTCGTGGAACGACTTCGCGGAACGGATGCGATCCTCGAGGACGGCC
>JANPIY010000906.1:0-2093 GCA_031425255.1 Planctomycetota bacterium | reverse complement strand
GCAGCGTTTCCAGCACCTCCTGCGCGACCCCCTGCACCGGCACGGGGAACAACCCAGCGCGATCACCGTGGGCGAAGTCCGCCGCCCAGTTGGCGAGGGTCTCCTTGAGATAGGGTCCGAGCATGCAGCCTCCACGGGAGGCGGCATGCTCGGGCGACTGGCGTGGCTGCCAATGGCCAGACGAACGTGGCCGCTGGGCGGGTGTCCTCCCGCGACCCCTACATCGCGAGCAGGGACTGCGCCGTCATGCCGGTGTAGTAGGCCGGCTTCAGATTCGGAACGAAGAACTGCCGCCCGCCACCCGGAAGGTTCATGGTCTTCGCCCGACCTTCCTGCTTGATCGGTCCGGGAGGAGCGAGCATGCCCTTCATGTTATGGAGGGAGGTGTTGGTGATGGTTTGGCTTGCACCCGCGTCGCTGCGCGACATCTGCCGGAAACGGCCGTAGGCCACCCACATGTCCACGCTCAAGGTGATGACGACCAGGTATTCGCAACTGTTCCAGCTCTCGGTGATGGCCGAGGTGACCCGGCCCAACTCGCGCACGCTGACGCGCAAGGATTTCGCCATGGCGGCCTTGGTATGCCAACCCGGATCCACGTCGTAGCCATCGAACGCGCTCCACCAGGGCGTGACGTTGCCCTCACCATCCGGCCGCAGGGAGGGGAAGCTGTTGAATTTGTACAGTTTGGTCTTGGCCGGCAGCATGACCATCCGCGGATCGAGGAAGGCGTTGCGTACCGGTCGGCCGGATACCTTCATGGCTCCCACATCTCCCCAGGTGAGCTGACTGTTGATCGCCGCACCCTTGGCGAACTGGCTGACCCGATCGCTGACCACGCCCATACGTATCACTCCTGGTTGGTTGATTCGTCCGATGATCTTCTACCGGCATGGCGGAAGACCGAGTGGATGGTCGTATCGCGACGCGTTGGATATAAAGGGTGATCTGGCCGCTGCCGAATCGGAGTGCGGGTGCCTCAGCGATCACGCGCCGGTGGGACAGACGCTCGACGTAGCCGTCGCTCTTGCCCGTGGCGCTGCGCCCGGCAGACGCCCAGATGGCGGGCACCCCTGGGAGTCCATCATGTTGCGCATCGCCTGCCTGTGCCTGCTCGCTCTGACCATCGCCGCCGCCGACCGCCTCACCCCCGATGCCCTGTACGGTCACTGGGTGGTGGACGAGAAGGCGCTGACCAAGGATCAGCAGGACGCCGCCGCAGCTGCAGCGAAGATCGAGAACTTCGGGGTGAATCTGACGCTGCGCACCGCGCGCATCACCTTCGCCAAGGACGCGATGGTCGCCGGCATGTGGCGGCTGGATGAAGCCACGCCAACCACCGCCGTGCTGGTGGTCCAGCCCAAGGGTGGCGAAGAGCAGCGCTTCCACGTGACCCTGCAGAAGGGCCATCTGGTCATCGCTGAGTGCCCAGGGAAATTGGCGTTGAAGAACGCGCGGTGAATCTCTCCATGAGGTGAAATAATGAAGATTTCCGCGCGGTCTCGAGATCCAGGGATTCCATAGGGACTCGACCCGAGGCCAACCGCATGCTTGCGTCTGGATCGTGCGTCACTAACACCTGCGACCTCATCTCCTTTTCCGGGATCGTCGCCATGTCGAAAATACTCTTCTACCTGCTGCTCTCATGTTTCTTCGTGCTGACGAGCATCGCTTCCGAGTCGGGACCCGTATTCGGGACCGTTTGGACAGACTGGAATCGCGATGGGGTTCGCGACCCAGGAGAGCAACAATCCCCGCCCAGCACCTACGTGGAGTTGCTCGATGCACAGACGGGCATTCCGCTGATGACGACGACTCCGGATCATTGGTACAGCAGTTATCATTTCGCGCTCGTGCCGCCCGGCACGTATGTGGTACGCGTGGTCCTACCCGCGGATCATGTCTTCACGACACCGCTGACAGGCAGCGACCCGTGGCGAGACAGCGATGTCGACCTGTTGGGTACCTCTGCCCCGTTCATCATGGCCGGACAAGATGTGATCATCGATGCCGGTTGTCTGGATCAGAAGGCACAGGTCCACGGCGTGGTGTGGACCGATTGGAATCGCGACGGCATCCGCAATGAATCGGAC
>JANPIY010000905.1:0-4995 GCA_031425255.1 Planctomycetota bacterium | reverse complement strand
CAGGGCAGCGGATTGGCCCGGCGCCGCAGCGGCCAGGGTGGCCAGCACCACCAGGGTGCGATCCTGCGCGCTGGTGCACCAGCCGAACGCCGCCTCGCCCAGACTGGCGACGTGGGCGGGCCCTAGGCCGAGATGTGCGCGCAGCACCAGGCGCCGCTCGGCATCGCTGCGGGGCGTCGTCAGTGCGGCGAGCGCATCCTGGTAACGCCGGGCATGGAGCAGCAGGTCGGCACGCGCCGCCCCGTCAAGCCGGACGAGCTGGTCGGCGAAGGATTCAAGACGCCACTGGCGCGCGTCCGGGCCGCATACCATGGGCCGTTCACCGACCGCGCCCAGGTGCCAGCCGGTGCCCGCCGCCAGGCCATGCTGGAAACGATGGATGAGACGATCCTGGTCGAACAGCAGCAGTTCGCGTGCGGTCAGCCACAGGCTCTGCGCCCCGCGTACCAGCGGTGGACCTAGCGGCGGCTCGTCGAGGTCGAGCGCCTGCACCACGCCATCGCTCAGATCAAGGCGCCAGGCGCGATCGCCGGTGGCGAACCAGGCGCAGCCGCCGCTTACCGCCAGCACGGCCGCGCCAGCGGGCAAGGGTTGCAGGGTGGTGACGGTGCCATCCTCATCGAGTGCGCGCAGGCCGCTGCTATCGCGCACCAGTACGGCCCCGGGCCCGGTGGTGATCTCGGCCAGGCGGTCGACGCGGTATTGCCACACCACCTCGTTGAACGGATCGCATGCGAGCACCCAGCCAGGCACCGCCTGCCAGCGCATCGCGAGATGGGCCGCCGGCGGATCGCTATGCCCCGCGCTCGGCAGGGGCGTCCCAGGCGGGGGCAGGCGCAGCGCCGCATCGACCTCCGGCCCTGCTCCGCTCAGCAGCAGAGCGACCTGGTGGCGCCGCTCCTGCGCATGGCGCTGCCCACCAGCGGCGAGCAGGTGCATCATGCCGAGGAAATCATCGAAGCGTCCCAGGTCGAAGGCGCGATCAGCGGCCTGCGTCAGCTCGGCCACCGCGCCTGGGGCCGGCAGGAAGGCGCTCGCCAGGCGGGCGCGCTCACGGCCCTCGCGGGTCGCCGCCAGGGTGTGGTATTGGGCGTCCAGGCGGGTGAGCGCATGACCATGAGCAGTCGGGTCGAGCCGTGCCAGCGCTGCCGGCAGGGCCATGGTCCAGCGCCGCGCGAGGCCGGGAGTGACGCCATCCAGGCGCGCGACCGGATCGAGGAAGGCATCGAGTGGCAGGGCCTCGACCGCGCCGGTATCGCCCTGGGCGAGACGGATGAGGGCGTGGTCGACGGCTTCCAGGGCGGCGCCCGACATCGCCAGGGGACGTGGGGGGGGCGGCGCATCGCCGGCGTTCAGCGCGCTGATCGCCAGCCCCAGACACAACCAGCGCAGGCGGACCATGGCGGCACCGTACGCAGTGCAGCGCCTGGGGGAACGCTACCGGGCGGGGGGCTTGCGCAGGCGAGGCGCACGGCACCCTGCCAGCGCCCATGACGCCCGCCGAGCTGTACGACGACCACGCCCGCAAACCCCGCAACGTCGGCAAACTGCTGAATGCGAGCGCGGTCGGCGATGTCGGCTCGATCGTGGTCGGCGACGCCCTCCGCTTCTACATCAGCGTCAGCGCCGGCAGGATCACCCAGGCCAAGTACCAGGTGTTCAACTGCGCGGATCAGGTGGCCGCCTCCTCGGTGATCACCGAGGTGGTGGTCGGCAAGACCTTCGCCGAAGCCAAGGTACTCGGCCCGCGCGAGATCTGCGCCCACCTCGGCGGCCTCGACCACACCTGGCTGCCGCCACGGCTGTGGGCGATCGACGGGCTCAGATCCGCACTCGCCGCCTTCGAGAGCGAGGAGGTCGACTCGGACACCGAGCTCGACCCGCTGCTCTGCCGCTGCTTTGGCATCGCCGAGGAGACCGTCCGTCAGGCGATCAAGATCAACGGCTGCGCCACGGTCGACGAGGTGGTTGGTGCCACTGGCGCCGGCACCGGCTGCGGCACCTGTCGCGCCGACATCCCGCGCCTGATCGAAGAGGCGACCCAGCCGCAGGCCGCCGCCGCGCCCGCTCCCGCCGGCCAACCACGCCAGGGTCCGACCGGTCGTATCCAGACTCTCCTGCGCATCCAGAAGCTGGTGGCCAGCCGGCTGGCGTCCGCCTGGCAGGCCAAGGGTGGAACGGTCGAGCTCTGGGACTTCGATGGGCGGATGGTCAAGGTGCGCGCCAGCGGTTCGTTCATCACCGACGACGCCGCCAGACGGACCGCGTTGGGCGAACTGGAGCAGCTCCTCAAGTCCGAAGTCGACGCCGCGCTTGGCGTGGAAGAGACCGCCTAGCTGCGACCCTCATGGCACGGACGTCTCGCCAGAGCTGGAAAGCTGAGAGACGTGGCCGCAGAGGCGCAGAGGCGCAAAGCCCCTGCTTTCCCTTTCCTCCGCGTCTCTGCGTCTCTGCTGCCGATTCCTCTTCCTCAGGTGAGAGCGATCGTTCCGCTGCGCCCCATCGCCTGCATGGATGCCCCGCAATTATGACATGGGTGCATGCAGACCCCCAGGCCGGGGCTGGAGAGCAGCGGCCCGGGTGCTACACCCCCGGTCTATGAATCAGCCCTCAGTCACGACCGCGACGCTGCCGCAGGGTACCGGCTTCGGTGCCACCATGCGCAAGGACAACTGGTGGATCGGTCCCATCGGGATCGGCTCCCTGCTGGTGGCCTTCCTGGTCTATTCCACCTGGGCGGCGTTCCAGGGCGCCTACTACTGGGTCCCCGGGACCAACTACTTGTCGCCGTTCTACTCGCCGGAGATCTGGGGTAACAGTCCACATGCGATCTGGCCGGGCCAGCCATCGTGGTGGCAATCGTGGATGCCGCCGTTCTCGGCCGCACTGCTGATCCTCGGCCTGCCTGCCGGCTTCCGCCTGACCTGCTACTACTACCGCAAGGCGTACTACCGTTCGCTCTGGCTCGATCCCGTCGCCTGTGCCGTCGGGGAACCGCGCAAGAGCTACCTCGGCGAGAACGCGTTGCCGCTGATCCTCTGGAACGTCCACCGCTACTTCCTCTATGCCGCCATCGTCTTCGTCTTCCTGCTCGCCTACGATGGCATCATCGCCCACATGTTCCCGGTCAATGCCGACGGCAGCGCCTTCACCAACGTGCCGTTCCTGGCCGATGGTTCGAAGAATGCCGCCTTCGATGCGGCCAAGCCGGGCGCGGCCGACCACCACGTCTTCGGCATGAGCCTGGTGTCACTGATCCTGCTGCTCAATCCGCTGCTGATCGCCGGCTACACCTTCGGTTGCCACTCGCTGCGCCACATCGTCGGCGGGCGCAAGGACTGCTTCGCCGGCGGTTCGGGCTGCGGCACCGATCTGCACTTCAAGGCCTGGAGCTTCGTCAGCCTGCTCAACCGCAACCACGCCTCCTTCGCCATGGCCTCGCTGGTGGTGGTCGGCCTCGCCGACGTCGTCGTCCGCCTGGTGGCGATGGGCAAGATGAGCGACTTCCGCTTCTTCTGAGCCTGACGCCTTCCGCTTCGTCCCTCTGCCATCCCTTCGGACATCCCCATGGAAATCCAGACCTTCGAACATGACGTCCTGGTGATCGGTGCCGGCGGCGCCGGCATGCGCGCGGCGATCGAGGCGGCCGACGCCGGCTGCTCGGTCGGACTGGTGTGCAAATCGCTGCTCGGCAAGGCCCACACCGTGATGGCCGAGGGCGGCATCGCCGCCTCGCTCGGCAACGTCGACGATCGCGATGGTTGGAAGGTGCACTTCGCCGACACCATGCGTGGCGGCCAGTACGTCAACAACGCGCGCATGGCCGAGCTGCACGCCAAGGAGGCGCCCGCGCGCGTGCGCGAGCTGGAGCAGTGGGGCGCGGTGTTCGATCGCACCAAGGACGGCAAGATCCTCCAGCGCAACTTCGGCGGCCACCGCTATCCACGTCTGGCGCACGTCGGGGATCGCACCGGCCTGGAGATCATCCGCACGCTCCAGGACCACAGCGTCCACAAATCGCAGATCGCGGTCTACATGGAATGCTGCATCACCAAGCTGATCAAGGACGGCGAGCGCGTCGTCGGCGCCTTCGGCTACTACCGTGAGAAAGGCCGCTTCGTGCTCTTCAAGGCCAAGTCGGTGATCATCGCCACCGGCGGCCTCGGCCGGGCTTTCGAGGTCACCTCCAATTCGTGGGAGTACACCGGCGACGGCTACTCGCTGGCCTACAATGCCGGCGCGGAACTGCTCGATATGGAGTTCATCCAGTTCCACCCGACCGGCATGGTCTGGCCGCCCTCGGTGCGTGGCATCCTGGTGACGGAGGGTGTACGTGGCGAAGGCGGCGTCCTGCGCAACAAGGACGGCAAGCGCTTCATGTTCGACGACATCCCTGAGAATTACCGCAACCAGACCGCCAAGGATCCGGAAGAGGGTTGGCGCTACACCCAGGGTGACAAGACCGCGATGCGGCCACCCGAACTGCTGACCCGCGATCACGTCGCGCGCTGCATCAACCGCGAGGTCAAGGCCGGCCGCGGCAGTCCGCACGGCGGCGTCTTCCTCGACATCGCCTGGATCAAGGAGCGCGTGCCCAACGCGCGCGAGCACATCAAGAAGAAGCTGCCGTCGATGTACCACCAGTTCATGGAGCTCGGCGGCCTCGACATCACCACCACGGCGATGGAGGTCGGTCCGACCACGCACTACACCATGGGCGGCGTGCGCGTCGATGGCGACACCCAGATGTCCTGCGTCCCAGGGCTGTTCGCCGCCGGTGAAGCCGGCGCCGGTCTGCATGGCGCCAACCGTCTGGGCGGCAACTCGCTGTCCGACCTGCTGGTGTTCGGCAAACGCGCGGGTGAACATGCCGCGAAGTACGCCAAGGAGCAGAAGCACGGCTGGATCGACGAGGCCGAGGTCAAGGCCGGTCGCGGTTCGCCCCACGGCGGCGTGTTCCTCGACATCGCTTGGATCAAGGAACGCGTGCCCAAC
>JANPIY010000904.1:0-3776 GCA_031425255.1 Planctomycetota bacterium | reverse complement strand
GCCCGTCACCGACGCGACGCCATCGGCGAAATCATCCATACCAATCGCCGTGCGTGTGTTTTCGAACCGATTGTTCGAAACCACCGCGGCCGCATTCTGGCCCGCGTTATAAATGCCGTATCGCCAGGCCGCAGTGCTGTACTTGTCGCCCGCAACGAATGTGGTTGGCGTTCCGGCGATCAGATTGTTCGAGATCGTGAACGAGCCACTGCCGAAGGCGTTCGAATTGATGGCACGGCTATCCACTCCCGAGCCACTACCACCGGCAACCGCGCTCATAAAGACGTTATTCGTGACGATGTGTCCCGATGCGCTTTGCAACGTCAAAACAGTGGCGTTGATGGAACCCGTCTGGAACTTCATGCCATCGATCGTCACGGCAGTCGTGGCGCTTCCGGTGATTACCGAATTGCCGGTGATCACGGCTTCGACGCCGCGTGCTCCAGTCCCCGCAATGCCGAAGTTCGGCCCGCGGAGCAGCAGACCCTTATCGAAGTTAACCGACTCTGCATACGTCCCCGCCAGCGCGATGATCGTGCCGCCAGTCGTGAGCAGATTCACGGCTTCTTGAATGCGTCCGGTCGAACCCGTTTGCGGTTGCGCGGCAATCGTCGTCAGATTGTTGTAGTTCCCTTGAAACCCAAACGTGCCGCGCCCGGGAGTTGTTTCGACGTTAGTATCAGTGCCGGCGTTCAACCAAGGACTGACATCGAAATTGGCAGAAGCAGGACCGAGGATGTCCGGTTGGCCGCCGGGGGGCACTGCGGAACCGCCGAACATCACCGGAATTTGCGCAGCGTAACCTGGCTCGGTGGAGTTCGCGGTGGAGATCACGGGCGTTGCCGTACCGAACCAGTTACCACTGAAGTTCTTCAGGTTCGAGGTGCCGGGTGCAGGGATCACGCCGCCATCATGCCGATCAACGATTTGACCGTACCAGTTGCCGCTGATGTTATTGTTGCTGAAGGTGCTGTTAGCTGCGGATTGGACGGGAACGTTAGTGCCTCCACTCGCATCGAGGAACAAAACACCAACCGTGAAGTTGTTAGTAATCTCATTCTCGACCAACGTCATGTTGTCGGTTTGATTGCGGAAGATCATACCGGTGCGGTTACTAGTAATCTGATTGTTACGCACCGTATGGCCGCCACTGGCGTTCACATCAATGCCAGTTCGCATGCCGGTGATGATGTTGTCGTGAATGCTTGACCCGGTGAGGATCAATCCCTGAATTGAGATGCCGGCGCTATTTAGACCTGGATTATTCCAGTCAGTGACGTTGTTGCCATCGCGTGTGATCGTGAAGCCCGCAAGTTCCACATTGCTCGCGTCAAGCCGGAACGTACTACTACCACCACCGCCAATTGGTCCGCTCACCGTCGTCGATGCCGCACCCGCACCCAGCAACTTAACTCCGGCAACCGTCACAATCACATCTTCGTTATAGCTACCCGCGGCAACATTCACGGTGCCGCCTACGGCAACAAGCAGGATGCCGTCGTTGATTTTCGCGCCGGCTTGAACGTCGACGGTGGGAGCTGTGATGCCCGTGCTGCCGGCGACGTTTTCACCGGTTGCCAGGATGAACTTGTTGGCTGCACCCAGCGTGACCGTGTCGCCGCTCAGAACGACCGCTTTATTGATGGTGACGTTCTCATTATAAGAGCCGCCGTTGTTATGCAGGATAAACACCGTGCTGCCGGCGAACGCCGCATTCACGCCCTGCTGGACCGTTGAGAACGCGTTGTAGCCAAAAATCTTGCCGGTCACACTTCCGTTGTCGCCAGTGCCCGTGTTGGCGACGGTATCACCGGTGCTCAAACCTGCGGGGCTGATGTCCGAAGTAATCGCCCAGTTATCGTTGACCCACAGTTGGTTGGGCACGGCGATGGTCAGCACCACGTCGTTGCCGTCGCCACCAGCGTAATCGATCGTGAGTGGAATGCCGCCAACGGAAAACGACGCCAGGTTGGGCAGGCCCGCAAACTCGCCGCTGACCGGATCGACGCCATCGTTGTCGATGATCCTAAAGATGCCGCCCAGAGGCGACTGATTGATCTGCAACGTGAGGGTGGCGTTCCCCAACGCGACGCCGCCCGTCACCAGGAAATTGTCGAACTGCGTGAGCGGGTTGGTGCCGTCGAGCTCCAGCGTCAGCGTATCGTCACTATTAAGCACAATCCCATTCACGCCAACCTGGCCCGGGCTGTTGCCCGGCAACACGTTGACCGACTTGCTCGACGTATCAAGAATTTCGCCATAGCTGCCCGAGCGAATGTAGAGATTGCCGCTAGCATCGACCGCGGAAACACCGGCGGCGATGGTGTTTTGCGTATTGAATCCGAACGCGATGGGTTGCGTGCTCAAGCCCACGCCAATGGGATTGGTGAAGCGGCCCGGAGTTCCCCAATTGTCGTCGACATACACAGCACCGAGCGGACCAACGCCGCTCGTGCTATTCAAAAACGTCGCAGCGCCGGTCGGTCGGCTCGCACCGGTGGCCTGCGTCGAAAGTTCATTCAAGCCGCGCACACCCGTGAAGCCATCAATCGTGTTATTGACATTCCACAAGTAGTTGATCGTCGTGGGACCAGTCGTTGCATTATTAAGGAACACACCGTCCGGGCCACCCACGCGCACCAGCGTGTTGTTGCTCAAGCGGAACGTATCGCCCGACGATGGTCCGGAGTTGTCGTTGTGGAACACCACATTGTCGACATCGGTGAACGAGTTGCCGTCGATCAGCACACCCGTCGATTGCGACGACAGCACCAGCGCGCGATCGAACAAGTCGCCAGTGCGGCCATTGAATTGATTGTTGGTAATGACGATATCAGCCGCGTTATCGTCGCTATGGCTGTTCTCCCAAATGCCGTAAACGGTTTCAACCGTCGAGCCCGGAGCGACTTGGAATGTGTTGCCACTCAGGAGCAGACCGTCATATAGTGTTCCACCCGAAGTCGTGTTCTGGAAACCAAACGACCGCGCGCCGCTCCCCACGTTCCGAGTGCCGTCTCCTTGGAAGGTTACCGTGTTGCCGGTGACTTGCTGATTCAAACCGGTCGTGAAATAGATGGCAATGTTTTGGGCGTCGTTAGCACCGCCGTCGTCGCCGGCGACGAGGATTTGGTTGTCGCGGATTTTCGTACCAGGATACGAGCCAGTGGCGTTCCACCCCATCGTCACTGCACTCTCGAAATTTTCGATCTGCAGCTTTTCGACGGTGAGATTCGTATTGCCGATCGCATTCGGGCCACCGTTGCCGGACCAGCTGTCGTCGGTGTATGCGAAGCTTTCGAAATCCTGCCCGCCGGAAGCGTCGCCACTGCCGATGATGCGGCCTGTCGAATTGGAACTAGTGATCGTCAGATTGTTCACCGCATCGGGGAGCTCGATGCCACGGATGTCATTCGTATCGCTATTGGCCACGCTGGCCAGGTAACCGGCCGCTGCGTTGGTCTGCGTCCAATCGAAAGTCCCCAGAACATCAATCGTTTGCCCAGCGGCCGCACTCCGCAGCGCGTTATCGAGTCGGCGGAACGCGTTGTCGGCAGCGCTCACATCGGCACCCGGCACAACCGGCACGGTCGTCGGCAACTGCACACCCGGGGCAACGCTCGTATCGGTGTTGTAAATCAACCACGGAGCGAAGGCGATGTTTGTTGTATCGGTGATCGCCTGACCAAGACCGCCGGGGTTGGCAGCCGCCGACGGGCCGGAAATTGCGCCCCACCAGTTCTTCGTGGCATTGATCGACATACCACCCGGGCTGACGG
>JANPIY010000903.1:0-3194 GCA_031425255.1 Planctomycetota bacterium | reverse complement strand
GACCCGAATTCACCGGGCTGCGCGCGGATGGCGACCGGGTGGTGCTCAGCTTCGCGCACGTGGATGGCGGCCTGGTGGCGCGCGGTGGAGCGCCGCTCCGCGGTTTTTCGCTCGCTGGCTCCGACGGCGAATTCGTCGCGGCCGCGGCTGAAATCGTCGGCGACCAGGTCGTGGTGCATGGTGGGAGTGCCGTCCCGCGGCCGCTCGCCGTGCGCTACGCCTGGGCCGCCGTCACGGACGCCAACCTGGCCAATGGCGCGGGACTGCCGGCGGCACCCTTCACCAGCCGGTGAAAGGCGTCGCATTCCGCGAGCGGCCGCAGCGGTGGCTCATGGCTTCGCCAGCGTCAATACGGCACACGCGGCGGCGCGCACATCAGGGCGGGCATCCAATTCGTCGACCAGGGCGCCAGCGGTACGGGGGACCACGCCGCGCCAGACCTCCATGCCATTGACCTGCACGACCACCGGCTGATCGAGGTCCACCAAGTCATCGCCGAGGTGGAGACGCAGCGCTCCTGGAAGTCCACCCGCGCAGTCGATGGCGATCTGCTGCTTGTCCACCGTGGCGATGAGCTTCTGGCCCACCCGCGCGCTGCCGGCGTCCGCCCACGACAACCAGTACAGCCGCTGATGCAGCACGTCATCCTGGAGCCACACCACCCGCTTCGGCCAGGTGCGGCGCCCGTGCTTCGCCATCCATGGCAATGCCTCTGCGTCGCGCCGGTCCATCCAATGGCCCAGGCCCGGATAGATGCGCACGAGGTGTTCATAGCCGTTGGGATCAGCCACGCGTAGACGTCCGAGTTCGGCCGCGCGTTCGCTCGCGATGCGGTTGCGCTCGTAGGCGGCATCCATGCCCCCCATGAAGATGGCGAAGGGCAGGTTACGCAGGCCGAGCAGCGACGCCTCGTTGGGATGTCCGGCCATCATCGCAGCGGCGGCGAAGCGATCGGCCATCCGCGGCGCCAACTGCCACACCCCATCACCACCCGCCGAGTAGCCCATCAAATAGACCCGGTCCGGGTCGACGCCGCGAGCGGCGACATAGGAGTCGATGAGCGCGGCGAGCAGATGGTCGATGTGCTCCTCGTGCCAGAGGTTCCAGGTGTCGGTCGGTGCCCGCGGTGCGAGGTAGATCCCCTCCTTCGGCTCGTAGAGCCGGGCCTGATTGCGCCACTGCTGGTCGTTGACCTCGGCTGGTGCCCCGCCACCGCCATGCAGTGAGATCCACAGGCTGGCGCCCGTGGGCGGCGCAGTGCCGAAGGTGCTCTCCAGCCAACGCATGGTCTTGCCGGTATGGGTCAGGCTGCGGCTGCGCAGCGCCTCCTGTGATCGCTCGGCCAACGTCCGCAGACGATCGCTGGCCAGCAGGCCGCGGGCGCGTTCCGCCGCGCTCCGACCAAGCGGCGTCGCCAACGCTGCGGCCTCACGCTTGCGCCCGGCGGCAGGGGTCGCCAGCCAGGCGATCAGCGGCGCCAGCACGTCGTCGTCTGATAGGTCCGCGACCACGGTGGGAAACACCGGGCGACACGCCTCCCAGGCGAGGTCGAGCACGGAATCGCCGACGGTGAGCGGGCCGAAGGGTAGTTCGCGCAGGACGCCACGATGGGTCAGGCGCAGGAGCCCGCTGGTCCCGGCCGGCAGCACCAGCCGCGGCACGTCGTTAAGGTCGCTGGTGCCCGCGCGGGTGGCGACCTCACCTCTGATGACTCCCGCTGCGTCGAGCACACGGATTCGCGCCAACAGGCGCTCACCCTCTGCGTTCGATAGACGCAGCCCGAGGTTGGCCTGGCCATCCAGCAGCGGAGTAGCGCGGGCATAGCGCGCGGTCACCGGCTCTGCATTGACCTGCGTCGAGGTCGGAGCCCACACCAGCGGGAAGGTCGTGCCCGTGCGCCCCCATGACGTGGCGTAGATGGCGTGTTCCGGCAGATCGGCACGCGCGCGGGCGGCTTCGTCGACGAACCAGCCGCGATCCAGGCCGTCGGGGTCGTACTCGTCCGCACCGGTGAAGTGCCACCCACCGTCCCACACCTCGACCCAGGTGTGGTTGCCGCTGCCGTTGGCCCACAAGGGCGTGCCGACGGCACGAGCGGGGATGCCGATCGCACGGCAGGCATAGACCAGCAGGATCGACAGGCCGCTGCACGAGGCCTTGCCGAGCGCGAGCGATTCGCTCGCTGACTGGTTCGGCGCCCGCCGCCCAGTGTGGTAGTGGACCCCCAGGTCTTTGAACAGCGCACGGTTGAGCGCCTGCACCGCCTCGGTCGCCGTGCGGCAGTCGGCCACCAGCGGACGGGAGCGGGCGAGAAAATCTGCGCGCCAGGTTTCACGCGGTTCATCGAACACGGCATAGGACACCACGTCGTTGTGGAACAATGGTTCGGGCACCGCCGCAGCCCACGGAAATTCCGCGCGCGCAGCCAGTGCCAGCCCCAGGTGCGCGTGGATGAAATCGGCGCTCAGCTGGGCCCGGTCGCCGGCGGGCATGTGCGCGAGCAGAAAGGCGGCAGCTCGGGCGCCGCTCTCGCCGAACCGCTGACGCGCCTGTACCGGCAGGTCATCCGGCACCGCCGCTCCCACCTGCACCGTGCCAGCGAGCAGGGCGCACAGCGCATGGCGGATACCCGATGGCATGGTCTTGTTCATGGTCCCGTCGCCTCCGGCGCAAACTATCGTGGATGTGCACAGGTCTTGCCGTTAATCAGCGAACCCACGTGAAAAAAAGACAAGTCTTGTCCGCGGCTTCAGTCGCCGAGTCCGAGTAGCTATTAACCCACCCCCCATCTCGATCAGCCCCCGCTGTGGCTGGGCCGGCCAAGGGTTCCGCCCTCAACCAATACCGCTGGTTCATGACCTCCTGAACCCCGCCCCTTGACGTCGCAGGCTCCACCAGCGCATCAACGATGCGATCACCGTCAACATCAGGATGCCGCCAATCACCGCCAGAGACCAATGAACCGACAGCTTCAACGGCATGAGTACCGTCATCGCCTGACCGGCGGGATCGAACACGACCGTTTCAACGGTGATGACATGAGCCAGCATCTTGCCGCCGACAAAGATCAGGATCGCCGACAAGCCGTATTTGAGATAGTGGAACACCTCCATCATTCCGGACAGGGCGAAATACAGAGAGCGCAACCCAAGGATCGCGAAGACGTTCGAGGTGTAGACGATGAAGACGTCATC
>JANPIY010000902.1:0-3003 GCA_031425255.1 Planctomycetota bacterium | reverse complement strand
GCCCGCCGGCAGCCAGTCCGAAGTCGAAATATGTCGCGGCATTGTGATAGCAGACGTCGGCGACGAGGTCCCCGACGAGCTTCACATCACGAGGCAGCAGACCAGCCTCCATCTCGTCGCCGAGCAGGTTGCAGAGGATGCGGCGGAAGTACTCGTGTCGGGTGTACGACAGGAACGAGCGTGAGTCGGTCAACATGCCGATGAAACGCGACAGCAGGCCGAGATTGGAAAGCGCGCCCAGTTGCTGCTCCATGCCATCCTTCTGGTCGAGGAACCACCAGCCGCTGCCGAACTGGATCTTCCCTGGGCTGCTGCCGTCCTGGAAGTTGCCGATCATGGTGCCAAGGACGTGGTTCTCCTTGGGATTGATGTTGTAGAGGATGGTCTTGGCCAGCCGGTTGTCGGTATCGAGGCGGTCGAGGAAACGCGCCAACGGCTTGGCGTAGCTGGCATCGCCGATCGAATCGAAGCCGGTGTCGGGTCCCAGCGTGCGGAACATGCGCGTGCTGTTGTTGCGGATCGGGCCGATATGGAATTGCTGCACCCATCCACTGGCGTGATCCATCAAGGCACCTTCATGGAGCATCGCCGATTTGAAACGCTCCTGGTCCTCGGCGTCGAGTGCGGCTCCGCCACGGATCCTGGTGAAGGCCGAGCGGACCTGCCGCTCGGTGTACTCCGCGGCAGGCACGGTCTCGAGTCCGTGATCGGACAGGCGGCAACCGTGGGCGTGGAAGAAATCGTGGCGTTTCTGCAAAGCCGCCAGGTAGCTGTCGAAGTCGCGGATGTCGCTGCCGCTGCTGTCGGCCAAGCGCTCGACCCAGGCGTTGAACCGCTCCGGCGATTCGACCGCCATGCCCTTGTCCGGGCGCCAGGTCGGACGCATCTGGACTTCGAAACCGCTCTTCGCGGTGGCGATGTGATGCTCCAGCGAATCGGTCGGATCATCGGTGGTGCAGACCACCGCGACCTTCATCTGTCGCATGATGCCGCGCGCGGAGAATTCCGGCTTCTTCAAAGCCGCATTCGCCTCATCCCAGATCGATCTGGCGGTATCGGGGCCAAGCAGGCGGTCGCTGATGCCGAAGGGCCGCTTCAGTTCGAGGTGCGTCCAATGGTAGAGCGGGTTGCGCAGGCACATCGGCACGGTGGCTGCCCAGGCCTGGAACTTCTCCCAGTCGCTGGCCGCGCCGGTGATGAGGCGCTCATCGACGCCGTTGGCCCGCATCCCTCGCCATTTGTAATGATCGCCCTTCAGCCAGACGTGCGTCAGATTGGCGAAGCGCGTGTCCGCGGCGACGTCCTCCGGTGGTAGGTGGCAGTGGTAGTCGATGATCGGCTGGTGTTCAGCGTAGTCGTAATAGAGCGCCTGCGCCCAGGTCGTGCGCAACAAGAAGTCGCGGGTGATGAACACGTCGGTTTTCTTCGAGCGGGTCGTGGGTTTGCCAGCCATGGATCATCCTCGCGGTGTGGGTGGCCAGTGTCGGATCGTCGCGCCGACGGCAAGGCGTCGGCTTCGGCAAAAATCTGCTCGCCGAGCGTCTGGTGATGGTGGTTTGGCTCGTTAACCTCCCGCCGTGACCACCGTCGCCGTGCCGCGCACCTTCCCTGCCATCCGCGCGCCCATCGCCTGGTGGGTGCTGCTCCTGGTGGTGGGACTCATCACCCGGCCTCCGCTGCCGATCGACGAGACCCGCTACCTGGGGGTGGCGTGGGAGATGTGGAACCGCGGCGATCTGCTGGTGCCGTACCTGCTCGGCGAACCCTACCACCACAAGCCGCCGCTGCTGTTCTGGGGCATGCACCTCGGTTGGTGGATCTTCGGCGTCAGCGAATGGTGGGCGCGTCTGGTCGCGCCATTGTTCGCCGTGGCCACCGTGGCGCTGACCGCGCGCACCGCCGCCTGGTGGTGGCCGGAACGCCCGCAGGTGGTGGCGATGGTGCCCTGGCTGTTGGTGGGCACCTTGTTCTGGAGCGTCTTCGCTACCCTGACGATGTTCGATCTGCTGATCGCGGCCAGCGCTCTGGCCGGAGCGCTGGGCCTCGCCATGGCCGCCATGCGCGGCCAACGGCTCGGTTTCCTCCTCACCGGCGTGGCCATCGGTGTCGGCGTCCTGGGCAAGGGACCGGTGATCCTCCTCCACCTCCTGCCGCTGGCGCTGCTGGCACCATGGTGGGCGGGCATACCGCGGGCACGCTGGTGGCGCTGGTACGGTGGCTGTGCCGGAGCTCTGGGAGTGGGCGCGCTGCTGGCCCTCTGCTGGGCGGTTCCCGCCGCCATGCACGGCGGCGAGGTCTATGCGGATGCGATCTTCTGGAACCAGAGCGCCGGCCGGGTCATGGGCTCGCCCGAAGGCAACGTGAACCCTCATAGTCACGGCTGGTGGTGGTTCCTGCCCTTCCTGCCGGCGTTGCTGTTCCCCTGGGCGCTGTGGCCACCGGCCTGGCGGGCGCTGCGTCAGATGCCGATATGGCGCGACGACCCGGGGGTGCGCTGGTGCCTGTGCTGGTGCGGCTCAGCCTTCCTCATCCATTCGCTGATCAGTGGCAAACAACCGCACTATCTCATTCCCCTGGTGGCACCGGCGATGTTGCTGTTGGCGCGGGCTCTGACCGAGATCACCACGCCCGTGTCGCGCCGCGATCACTGGCCGGTGATCAGCGTGCTGGTGATCATCTGCCTGGTGCTGTTGGTCGGCCCCCTGCTCGACAAACCGACCCTCGACCTGATCAGCCTGGGCAATCGCGAAGCCGCACCGCACGAATGGGGTGCAGCGATCGGCGTGGTCCCTGGAGTGATGGTGCTGATCCTGACCGTCACCTTCATCATCATGCTGCCGACCATTTCCGTCCTGACGGCAGTGCGGCGGACGACCATCACCGGCATCCTCCTGCTGGTGATCGTCCACCTCAGCGTCACCCACGCGATCCGCCCGGCCTATGACATGCGCCCGATCGCCGAGCGCATCGCCAGGTGGCAGACCGCCGGCATCCCCGTCGTCG
>JANPIY010000901.1:0-2671 GCA_031425255.1 Planctomycetota bacterium | reverse complement strand
GCCGACGTGTTCTATGCCGCCCTGCAACCCAAGGGCATCGACGACGACACCCGCCGCGTGCAGCGCCAGGCCTGGGCGGGCATGATCTGGACCAAGCAGTGGTTCGCGTATGGCGTGCCGGCATGGCAGCGCCAGGCCTCGCCGGACGGCGCCGGCGCGCATGCGCATTTCCGCAACCGCCAGTGGCACCACTTCGAGGCCGCCGACATCATCAGCATGCCAGACAAGTGGGAGTATCCGTGGTTCGCCGCCTGGGACCTCGGTTTCCACTGCATCGCGCTGGCCTACATCGATCCCGAGTTCGCTGAAGATCAACTGCTGCTGATGGTCAGCGAACGCTACCAGCATCCCAATGGCGCCATCGCCGCCTATGAGTGGGCCTTCGACGACGTCAATCCGCCGGTGCTCGCGCGCGCCGCCTGGCGGGTCTATGAGATCGCCAAGCAGGTCTGGGGTCGTCACGACCGCGCCTTCCTGGAGGTGATGTTCCAGAAGCTGGCGATCAACTTCGCCTGGTGGGTCAACCGCAAGGACGAACACGGCACCAACCTCTTCGGCGGCGGGTTCCTCGGCCTCGACAACATCGGCGTGTTCGACCGCTCACGACCGCTGCCGACCGGTGGGCATATCGAACAGTCGGATGGCACCGCGTGGATGGCGACCTTCAGTTGCGACATGGCGACGATCGCCACCGAGCTGGCGCAGGAGAATCCGATCTATCGCAAGATGGTGGCGAAGTACGCCGTCCATTTCCTCTACGTCGCACGCGCGATGAACAACGTCGCCGGCACCGGACTGGACCTGTGGGACGAGAAGGACGGCTTCTATTACGATCTGCTGCGCCTGCCGGAGCGGGTGGTGCCGTTGAAGATCCGCTCGATGGTCGGGCTGATCCCGCTCTTCGCGACCTACCTGCATCCGAAGGAGGCGCGTGATCCTGAACTCGCCGCCTGGATGCAGAAGTTCGTGCGCAACCGCCCGGCCCTGGCGTGGTTGATGGAGCAGGCCACGCAGGAGAGCGAGGATGGCATGCGGGTGTTCAGCCTGGTCGACCGCGATCGGCTGCGGCACGTGCTCAAGCGCATGCTCGATCCCGCGGAGTTCCTTTCCGACTATGGCGTGCGCGCGCTCTCCAAGGTCCATGAAAAGGATCCCTACGTCTTCATGGTCGGCGGCGAGGCCTGGAAGGTCGGCTACGTCCCAGGCGAATCGGATAGCGGCATGTTCGGGGGCAACTCCAACTGGCGCGGCCCGATCTGGATGCCGGTGAACTACTTCCTGATCACCGCCCTGCGGCGCCTGCATCGCTTCCTGGGCGACAGCTACGCCGTCGAGTACCCGGTGGGCTCGGGCAAGCGGGCCCACCTGGGCGCCGTCGCTGACGGCTTGTCGCAACGGTTGATCTCGATCTTCACCCGCAACCGCGACGGACGCCGGCCGACCAACGGCGGGGTCGAGCTCTTCGACCGCGATCCGCATTGGCGCGATTGCGTCCCGTTCTACGAGTATTTCCACGGTGATACCGGCCGTGGCGTCGGCGCCAGCCATCAGACCGGCTGGACCGGCCTGGTCGCCGCGTTGATCCAGGAATCCGGCGCCGAGGGTGAAGCCCTGGTGGTCGGAAAACGCGCTGCCAAGACCAGGCGCTGAGCGTCTTGCCAGGTTCTTCATCGATGCCCTGCTGGGCGGCGCTGGTCTCGCCGCCGGCGTGAACGGTCGGTTCGGACACGCCGTGCTGCGCTCTCGATGATTGCGCCGCTACCCATGCGCACGAGGCTCCGGCCGCCGTGCCCCCACGGTTTCAGGAGCGTTTCATGCCAACCAGGTGCCTGCTGTCGCTGTCCGCCATCCTGCTGCTCATCGGCTGCGGCGCGCAACAGACGCCGAGCGATCGCGACCTGGTCGCCGGCGGACTGTCCAGCGCCGCCACGCCGGGTGACGGCTTCGCTACCGCGACCGACGCCGGCGCGGTGGCCGCTGGCTGGCTCAAGACCTTCAATGATCCGCAATTAGAGAAGCTGGTCGCCGAGGCGATTCTCGGCAATCGCGATCTCGCGGCGATGAAGGCGCGACTCGATCAGGCCGCATCACGTGCGCGCCAGGCAGGTGCGGATCTCAAACCGCAAGTCAGCCTGGCGGCCGGTGGGAACGCTGGCGGCAGCGGCAACGCGCCGAACACCGAACAGATGGGTGCGGGTCTGAGCATGACCTGGGAGATCGATGTGTGGGGCCGGCTCTCGGCTGGCCAACGCGCGGCGCAGGAAGCGTATGCCTCGACCGCTGCCGACACCGCGTTCGCCCGCGAATCGTTGGCGGCGCAGGTCGCGAAGGGTTGGTTCCTCGCCATCCAGGCGGTGCAGCAGGAGGACATCGTCACCCGCGCCGCCGCCTTGCGTCAGCGCAACCTGCAGATCGCCACCGAACGCAACAAGATCGGCAAGGCCGCCGCGACCGACGTCGCCCTGGCGCGCGCCGATGTCGCCGCCGCCAACGATGCGGTGGAGCAGGCGAAGAGCGGGCGTGAGAACGCCGCACGTTCCCTCCAGGTGCTGCTCGGGCGTTATCCCTCGGCTGAACTCACCGTCGCCGCCACCTTGCCAGCCTTGCCGCCGCCGCCGCCGGCGGGTCTGCCCAGCCAGTTGATGGAACGGCGTCCCGACCTGATCGCGGC
>JANPIY010000900.1:0-1986 GCA_031425255.1 Planctomycetota bacterium | reverse complement strand
CGAGGGTTTGCTGGTCAAGGATACCAGCACCGAACGGCTGGGCGTCCTGCTGATCCAGATTTCGGGCGGCGTGCTTGGGCATTGGGGCGCCGACATCATCTCGATCGACGGACTGGAACTGGAAACCAGCTATGGCTTTGCCTGTGCGCTGTTACCGTTTGCGAGCGATGTGGCCCGGCCAGCCTTGTTGCGCCGCTTGCGGGCGACAGAGGCGGCGCTGGCGTCGCCCCAGGGATCCGAGGGAGTCGCACCGGCGCTAGTGGCCAGCCAGTGAGCATACGATGGACAGGCTGAGTTCCATTGCGACGACGCGAGCGGGTTCGATCTCGAACGCCACGCCCGCCCCACGGCGCGCGACGTTGGTCGGCGAGGCTGCAGGTGAGCGGGCTGGAGAAGCGCTTCATGCGGACACCTGTCGCGACATCGTCAAGGCAACGGCTGCCTCTGGCGCAATGTTTTGGCGAGGCCTTCCGTCATCGGACCGGGTCCTTGTCAAACAGGGCATGGCGGGTGATGGCGGCGGCCAGCAGCCCCGGTAGGGTCACCGCCGGAAAGTCACGGAGCATCGACGACGGACCGCAGATGCCGACAGTCACTTCCCAAAAGGGAAGAGGGCATGCCCCAAAAGCCATATCGCGGCAGCGCCCCAAGCGACGGGGCGATAGACCGGACGTACCGCGCCAAGCAGGTACGTTGCCGCCGAGCGGTCTGGCTTGCTGATGGAGGGCAGGGGCGATGGAACAATCAAAGGCCGGTGAGGTGCGGTTGGACTGGTTACCGGTACCCGTACCTGATCGTTGAGCGCGAAGAAGGCATTGGTGAAGCTCCTGAGGTCGCTGGTCGATTGCTTGATCGCGACGACATTCTCGATGTCGGCAATTCGCTCCAACAGCGCCACTCAACGCGGGTTCGCTTGCTGGTCAATTTTCAGTTCCCCCGTCTGATATGCCGTACCTACGCGACTATATCCATTGCATGCGCTGTTCATTTAATGGCGACAAGGGCAACGAGTGTCCGATATCATTGCTCCGTGCGCAACTCCGGCTGCTGCGCGATACGGTGGAGAATCATCATGTGGGACAACGCGCTCCTGTATTTCTACGAAGCCGCAAACCTCGGTTCGATGCGGCTGGCGAGCGAAAAGGTCGGGGTGGCGGTGTCGTCAATCAGCCGGCAAATCGCTCAGCTCGAACAGCAGATGGGCGTGGCGTTGATCGAGCGGGGGCGGCGATCGATCCGGCTGACCGAGGCCGGCGAGCACACATTCGAATTCTACAAGAACCAGATGGCCGATCGCGAAGCGCTGATGACCCGGCTGCAGGAATTGCGCGAGGTGAAGATAGGGCGGGTCGATCTGGCGGTCGGGGAGGGCTTCCTCGGCCATGCCTTCACCAAGATCATCGACAATTTCCAGCGGCGCAATCCCGGCATCGTCGTGACGCTCACCAGCTGCGCCAGCACCGAGATCGTCCGCATGGTACTGCATGACGAAGCCCATATCGGCATGATCCTGCAAGACACCAGCGAACCCAAGATCCGGATCCGGGCCACCGCCGCGCAGCCGTTGATGGTGCTTTGCGCACCTGGCCATCCGGCGGCCCAGCTTGAGGCGCTCGATCTGACGACCCTCGCCCGGTTCGAACTGTGTCTCCCGCCAAAGGGGTTTCGGATCCGCACGATCCTCAACGATGCCGAACGGCGCGAGCAGGTTTGGCTCGAACCCAAACTGGTCACGACGTCCCTGCAGATGATGCGCGAAATGACGCGTGCGGGGCGGATGGTAACCGTGTTGCCCGCGATCTCGGCGCTAGCCGAACTGGAGCAGGGATCGCTGGTCGCCCGGCCGCTGGTGGCGACCGAACTGGAGCATACGACAGTCAGCTTGATCCACCGGGTGGGGCGTCAGCTCGACGGCGGGCCGGCGCGGTTGCTGGCCATCCTCGAAGCGAACCTCAAGAGCTGGTCCACATGGCGGGGGCCGCAGGC
>JANPIY010000899.1:0-3301 GCA_031425255.1 Planctomycetota bacterium | reverse complement strand
GGCGGTGACCGCCCGTGACCCCGGCACCTTCACCTTCAGCGCCGAGGTCGAACCCCTCGCCGACGAGCTCTCGGCCGACAACAACAAACGCGAGCGCCCAGGCGTGACGGTGGTCGACAAGAAGATCCGCGTCCTGCTGGTCGAGGACCAGCCGCGCTGGGAGACCCGTTTCCTGACCTCCATCCTCGAAGCCGACCGCACCCGCATCGAACCCAGCTTCCTGATGCGTCAGGCCGATGAACGCCTCGCCAGTCTCGATCGCCGACACCTACGCGCCTTCCCCGCCACCGCCGCCGATCTGCGCGCCTACGACGTGGTGGTGTTCGGCAACATCGGCGCCGAGTTCTTCACCCGTGAGGAGCTGACCAACCTCGCCAACTTCGTGCAGATGGAAGGCGGCGGCGTGTTGTTCATCGCCGGCCGCAACCGCCTGCCCGATGGTTACGAGGATTCGCCCCTGGCCGCCCTGCTGCCGATCGAGATCGAGAGCCAGCCCAGCTACAGCATCGAGGACGAGCTCGCTCGCACGCTCAAGACCGGCTTCCGGCCGCAGCTCACCGCCGAAGGCAAACGCTCGTCGTTGACCCGCCTGGCCGCCGAGGCGCGCGAGAACGACCTGCTGTGGGAACGCGCCGAGCCGATGTTCTGGCGCTATCCGGCCGTGCGTCTGAAGGCCGGCGCCACCGCACTCGCCACCATTGGCGGTAGCGGCGGCAGCGGCGGCGGTCGCAACGGACAAGACGGCGAACCGGTGATCGCCATGCAGCGGTACGGCAAGGGCCAGGTGATCTGGATGGGCACCGACGAGACCTGGCGCTGGCGTTCGAAACCGGGCCCTGAGGTCCATCGCCGCTTCTGGGGCCAACTGGTGGCGTCGCTGTCGCAGGCGCACCTGCTGGGCAAGACCAACCGCGTGCAACTCGAGACCGACAAGGTCGAGTACGTCATCGGCGACCGCGCGGCGATCACCGCCCGGCTGCTCGACCAGGACTTCAACCGCCGCGTCGACGAGCAGGTCACGGCGATCGTCGAGCGCGGCGCGCTCGGCAAGGAGGAGGTCGTCCTGGCCGCGGTGAAGGATCAGCCCGGCACCTTCCAGGGCGAGTTCATCCCCGGCACCGCCGGCGAATACCGCCTGGTGATCAAGGACGAGGAGGACGAGGCCGAGCGCCAGTTCAACGTCGTCGCCCCACGCATCGAGTTCGACGACCCCGGCATGCGCACGGAACTGCTCAGCCAGATCGCCAACGCCACCAAGGGCCGCTTCGTCACCCTCGCCCAACTCGCCGACCTCAAGCAGGACCTCGCTGCGCAGGAACACATCGCCGAACCGCGGCGCGAGGAACGCGCGCTGTGGAACGCCCCTGGGGTGATGATCCTGATCGCGCTGCTGCTGAGCATCGAGTGGTTCTATAGGAAACGGTGGGATCTGCTATGAGCCGCGACCTCCTGTTGCAGAAGATCGACGAGGTCCGCGCCCGTCAACGTTCCGTCGCCATTGGTCAAGGCACCGCCCGCATCGTGCTGGCTGCGCTCGGCCTCATCGTGGCGTTCTTCCTGGTCGACTGGCTGATCCTCGCGCGCTCGACGCCGGGGTCGGGTGATCGCTTGGCGCGCGGCATCCTGGTGGCCGCCATGCTCATCACCCTGGGCTACGTGGCGTGGCGCTCGCTCATCCGCGTGTTGCTGCATTCCCCGGACGACGACGAGGTCGCGCTGAAAGTCGAACGCGGTCATCCCGAGTTGCGCGGACGCCTGATCTCGACCATCCAGTTGCGCCGCACCAGTGACATGGGTGGCTCGAAGGAACTGATCGCCGCCTTGGAGGAGGACACCGTCGCCTTCGCCGGCGGCATGCATTTCACCGACATCATCGACCTCCGCCTGGTGAAGAAGATCGCCCTGGTGGCGCTCGTCCTGCTGTCCCTGGCGGCGGCCCTGGGCGCTTGGCGCAGCGACTTCGCCGGCGCCATCTTCGCCCGTCTGGCACTGACCGAGAGCTCCTACCCCACCGCGGCGAAGATCCTCAGCGTCACCCCGGGCATCACCACGGCGCGGGGCGAACCGTTCTCGATCCGCATCGAGCTCGACCCGGCGGGCACCCTGCCGGACAAGGCCAGCGCCACCATCACGGATGCCGAAGGCCGCAGCAGCGAACTGGCCCTGGTCCGCGAAAGCGCGGGTTCAGCGGTCTACATCGGCACCATCGACCAGGTGCTTGGCAATCTGGAATACCGCCCGACCGCCCATGACGCCCGGTGGCCGCAGTACGAGAAGCTGATCGCGGTCGACCGTCCGGCGATCAAGAGCCTGGCCCTGGCCTACCGTTTCCCCGACTACCTGAACAAGAAGCCCGAAACCTCGGCAGTCGGCGACATCCGGGCCCCGGAAGGTTCCTCCGTCACCGTCCAGGCCCGTTTCAACCGTCCGGTGGTGTCGGCCAAGCTGATCACCCGCAACGATCAGCAGGAGCAGGCGCCACTCGACCTGATGCTGCTCGACGGCGGCGCCGGTGCGGCCATCGACCTGCCGATCAACGCCGATGGCGCCTACCGCATCCTGCTGCGCACCGCCGACGGCTTCGACAACAAGAACCCCATCGACTACGTCATCGACATGGTCCAGGACCGTGCGCCGACGGCGAAGATCACCTTCCCGGCGCAGGACAAGACGGTCACCCGCTTCGCCCGCTGGCCGCTGCGCTTCACCGCCCGTGACGACCACGGCGTCGCCAAGGGTCGGCTCAAGTACGTCATCAACACCGGCGACGAATCCCTGGCCAGCGCGCAGGCCTTCGATGCCGAACACCAGCCCAAGGCCGAGAGCCTGGAGCTGGCCGGCCTGGTCAGCGGGCAGCCGCGGGCCGAAGTCAGCGGCGAGGTGGTGTTCGACCTGCGCACCCTGACCATCCCAGGCGACTGCCGCATCACCTACTGGATCGAGGTCGAGGACGGCAAGGGCCCGACGCCCAACCGCGGCGTCAGCCCTCAATACACCTTCACGGTGGTCGAGGCCGCGGTGCTCGAAGAGATGCTCGAACGCGACCGCGCCGCCCTGATCGACAGTCTCAAGACCATCCGCGACAAACAGAAGGACGGCCGCGACGGCGTCGACACCCTGCGCCGTGACCTCCAGGACCCGGCGGTCCCGCCAGCCCCGGCGCCCAAGTAAGAACTGACAGCCGGTCCAACCGCAGAGTCTCCGGGCGCCCATGTGTGCGCTTCAGGCGAGGAAGTAACTCTATGGCACTGCGACAAAGTTTCCGGTGAGGGGTGGTCAAAATTAACCAACTCTAAATCTA
>JANPIY010000898.1:0-2052 GCA_031425255.1 Planctomycetota bacterium | reverse complement strand
CCCGGACTGGATCAGGTCGAACACCGCCAAGCGGACGGCCTCGGGCGCGCCACCGCGCAACCATGCCAGTTCGTAGGGATCGGCCGGACTCGGTACCGCGGGCAGGTCTTCCCCATGGCGCGGGTCGCGCCAACGGTTGAGCCAGCGCGTCAGCAGCACAGCGGCAACGATGAGCACGATATACAGGAGGAGGAATTCGGGGCCGGTCATAGCGGCGGTATGATGGTTCATCCGCGGCGTGGGCAATTACCGGCTTCTACGGCAAGGCGGGAGAAGGTTCGGGCAGAAGTGCCGCATATCCTCCCCCGTGCCGGCGGCTGGCCGACTTCCGGACTTCCGCCGGCAGCGACTTCGGCAATGCTCCCGCCATGCCTCCTGAAAAATTCCCCAAGCGCACCTACACGCCCCGTCCGCGCCGTACTCCCGACGAGATCGGCGCCCAACCGCCGATCGAACCGAGCCAACGTCCTCCCCGCCGCGACGATCGGCGTCCGGAGCGTCCGGCATTCCGCCGCGATGACCGGCGCACCGATCGTCCGGATGTCGGTCGCGATGAGCGGCGCGACGAGCGCCCAGAGCGCCCAGCGCGCCCGGAGCGGGATCAGGAGCCGGAGGCGCAGGAGCTGGCCGCTCGTCAGGACCCGGCAGCTGAGACCGCCTGGGAGCCGCAGGCTGGCTGGTACGACCAGCTCCTGGGCGAACGCGGTAACGACTTCCATAGCGAACTCGTGCTGCCGGCGGTGGCGCGCCAGCTCGATGCCAAACGTGGTCAGCGGATCCTCGACGTCTGTTGCGGCCAAGGCGTGCTGGGACGCTACCTCGGAGAAGCCGGGCAGCATGTCGTCGGTGTCGACGCCAGCCCCTCGCTGATCGCCGCCGCCATCGCCCGTGCCGGTTCGCGCGAGAAGTACCTGGTCGGCGACGCGCGCACCTTGGACAAGGTGTTGCCCGGCGAACGTTTCGATCACGCCGCGCTGGTGCTGGCCTTGCAGGATCTCGATCCCATCGAACCGGTGTTCGCCGGCATCCGCCAGTTGGTGAAACCAGGTGGCCGGCTAGTGATGGTGATGACCCATCCGTGCTTCCGCATCCCCAAGCGCACCTCGTGGGGTTTCGACGAGGAGGTCGGCGTGCAGTATCGTCGCCTCGAAGCCTACATGTCGCCGATGGCGTTGCCGATCCGCACCCATCCAGGACAGATCACCAACACCAGCAGTTCGACGTCCTTCCATCGTCCGCTCAACCACTACCTCAACGCCCTCGGCCCCGCGGGCCTGGCGGTGATCGGTTGCGAGGAACTGTGCAGCCATCGGCGTGGCACCCAGGGCATCCGCTCCAGCGCCGAGGACCGTGCGGCGAAGGAGTTCCCGGTCTTCCTGGTGCTCACCGCCGTGCGCCTGTGGCGGCGGACCTCGCTGCGGGAGTAACCCCAGCCCCGGCTGCGGGAGGGGACCAGCGAAGCATGGTCGAACCTCGGAGTTGTTTGACGCCCGAATGGGCAGTTCAGGCAAGTCGGCAACTGAGGCGGGGAATGGACAACCAACCGCAGAGTCGCAGAGGCACGAGGAGGGCCGCAGAGTGAATCCTTCCGAGACCGCCTCTGCGGCCCTCTTCTCACCTCTGCGGCTCTGCGGTTTCCGTGTCGAACCGAGCCGGTGAACGATCGGAGTACCTCTCGTTGGATGAGGTACCGGGAAGGGCGCAGAGCTAGGACATCTCTTCTCAGTGCCCGCTGCGGTTTGCAGGCTTGCTGCGGAATGCTTTCCGTCGTCTTGTCCAGGGATCAGGATCCACCCCATGGTCCGGGCCATCGTCACCTTGATCCTGCTGGTGCTCGGCGCGATGGCGTTGGCGCGTGGTCTCTACCTGCAGGGTGAACTCACGCGCCAGCTCGATACCGGCGCCATGGGGGCCATCCGCTCCTGGATCATGTGGTCGACGCGGGATGGGCGCGAGCTGGTGACGTGGTACCGCATGGTGACGCCATGGTTGCTGTGGGGTGGCGGCGCAACCCTGGGTCTGGGCCTGGTGGTGGCATTGTGGCCGGCGCGG
>JANPIY010000897.1:0-2691 GCA_031425255.1 Planctomycetota bacterium | reverse complement strand
AGAGCCCGTCCTGGCGGTCTGGGATGCCAATGGCGCACTTTATGTCGCGGAGATGAGCAGCTACATGCAGGATGCCCAAGGCAGCGGCACCAAAACCTTGCGGAATGGCCGCATCAAACGCCTCGTCGATACCAATGGTGATGGGCGCATGGACCGGGTAACGGTGTTCGCTGACGGATTGAACCTACCACGCATGGTCCTGCCCCTCGATGACCGCATTGCGGTGGTCGAAACCGACTCATCCACCGTCTGGAGCTTCCGTGACCGCGACGGCGACGGTATTGCTGAAGATAAAACCGTCCTGTTTCAGGGTAAGAGCGGCGATCCCGCCAAATCCGTGGAGCACCAGGACAGTGGCCTGGATTGGAATGTCGATAACTGGATCTACGTGAGTTATGGACGTGAACGTTACCGCTTCACGGACGGGGCGTGGCGCGCTGAACCGATGCACGGGATCTGGGCGCAATGGGGAGTCACGCATGACGATGTCGGGCGCGTTTTCTATTCGGAAAACAGCCAGCCAGCGTTGGGGTTCCAACTACCGCGCGCCTACTGGAGTCACCTCGAACGGCGCGCCGGCATCAAGCCTCCCGCGGGTGATCCGCTATCACTTGGCTTGGCCTGGGACATGTCGTTCCTGCAAGCCAGAAATCTCTGCGCCCGTGATGACCGGGGTGGTCAGGCGCCGGCGCGCAAAACGTTTACCGCCGCATGCGGGCAGAGTGTCTTCCGGGGCTCAGCCCTACCGCCGGGAACACGCGGGGACTACTTCTTCTGTGATCCGACCATCCACGTCGTACGTCAGTCCGACGTGTCCAATCGCAATGGGCGTATCCGTTTTGACAGCACGTGGGGCAGCGAGGAGTTTCTCTCCTCGCCTGATATCCTGTTTCGGCCAGTCAACACGGCCAGCGGACCAGATGGATGCCTGACCGTGGTCGATATGTACCGCGGCATCATCCAGGATGCTCCTTGGCTGGACGAGAAGGCGCGCGCGTTCGTGACGACGTCAGGTCTTTCTGCGGTGCGTCAGCGCGGACGCATCTGGCGCATACGACACCAGGATCATACCCCCGTCGCCTCACCGTCGATGCTGCGTGAGGAAACTCCACAACTTCTTCGCCATCTGGCCAGCCCAGATGGTTGGTGGCGGGACACGGCTCAGCGACTCCTCATTCTACGCGATGATCGTGGAATCGTGGTACCGGCTCTCAAGGACATGGCCCGTTACCATGCCGATCCACTCGCTCGTATGCATGCGTTGTGGACCCTGGAGGGCATGATGGGACTGGACGAGCCACTTCTCCAAGCGTGCTGGCGTGACGCCGACGCGCGTGTCCGTTCCGCAGCCGTGCGTATGAGCGAGCCCTGGTTCAAGCGCAATGATATGGTGATGCTCCAAGCCATCGCGCGTCGTGCGGTCGATGAGCGCGACCCCGAAGTGTCTCGCCAAATCATCCTGTCACTGGGGTACGCGCAGGGTCCTGACATCATTCCCGTGGTCGATTCGTTGGTCGAACGGCATATGACCCACGAGGGAGTCTGTTTGGCGGCTGCGGTGGTGTTGTGGCGCAAGCCGTCGCCGCTGGTGCAGCGCATCGCCACCGGTGACGCCTTGCTCGCCATCTCAGACCCTGCGGCACGTGCTCAGGCCGTTGCGATGTGGACAAATGCCCTCGGGCAGTGGCAGCGCGGACTCCAGCTCCCCCCCGACTTGCCGAAGGAACGGCGCGACCTGATCACCAAGGGCGAGACCCTCTACTTCCAGAACTGCGTCAGCTGTCATGGGGCAGATGGCCGTGGGGTGCTGGTTCCAGGGAGCGCGATGCCCTTGGCACCGGCGCTTGCTCTCAGTGCCAGGGTGCGTGGTCCGGCATCGGGTATGGTTCCGGTCTTGCTGCACGGCCTCCTCGGCCCCATCGAGGGCACGGCCTATCAGGGCGCCTTCATGCCTCCTGTCAGCGCATTCGGCATCACCCGCGATGACCGCCTGGCGGAAATCGTCAGCTATGTGCGGTATGCGTGGGGGAACGCCGGGTCCTCGGTAACTGCGGACGACATCAAGACGATGCGCAAACAACACGCCGAGCGTCAGAGCCCATGGACGGATGCCGATCTCAAATTGCACGCAGCCGAAATGCCGGTGCAGCCATGACCCGAATGACTTTGATCCTCGGGCTCTCGCCCAGGGCGACATTCGCCTGGGAGCTGTTGGCACTTGAGCTTTTCGTGTCCTCCAGCGGTGATGATCGTTCCGCTGGGACCAGACAGCAGCCGACCATCACGGCCATGCTACGTACGCTACTCTTTGTGGCCTTGGCCGTGTGCTCACTCGGGTCATGCGCCGCGGCCGCCGATGGTCCCGTGCGCGTGCTGGTCTGGGACGAGCAGCAGCCGGAACAGAGACAGGCCTATGGCGACCGATTCCTGGGGGAGACCATCGCTGTGCACCTCGCGACGCTGCCAGGGATCGCAGTCACCTCCGTCGCGCTGTCCTCGCCAGAACAGGGGCTCGATGAGGCGACGCTCGATCGCACCGACGTGGTCGTATGGTGGTCACACAAGCGCAATCGCGAGGTGGACGATGGGCGGGCCGAACGCGTGGTCGCGCGGGTCATGGCGGGTCGCCTTGGATTGATCGCGCTGCATTCCGCCCACTGGGCCAAGCCCTTCGTCCGCCTCATGCAGGAG
>JANPIY010000896.1:0-11868 GCA_031425255.1 Planctomycetota bacterium | reverse complement strand
GGAGGTGCGATTGGGATGGCGGACATGGTTGCTCGTGCTTACCCGGAGACGGCTTCGGTGTGGCCGATGGCGGCCGCGAGGATGCGCTGGCAGTCCCACTCCGCCACCGGCCGCGCCGGTGCCAGCACGCCCCGGCACATTACCGCTATTGAGTCGCAGATGCCGAGCAGTTCCGGGAGATAGGAACTCACCACGATCACCGCCTTGCCGTGCGCGGCGAGTTCGCCGATGAGCCGGTAGATGTGCGCCTTGGCACCGACATCGATGCCGCGCGTGGGTTCATCCAGCAGCAGGATGTCGCAGCCATGGTGCAGCAGGCGGCCGATGGCCACCTTCTGCTGGTTGCCGCCGCTGAGTTCGCCCACCGCCTGTGCAGGACCGGTGGCCTTGACCAGCAGGTGATCCATCAAGGTCTGCGCCGCGGCTTCCTGACGACGTTGGTTGATAAGGCCGCCCTGGGTGAACGGTCCGAGACAGCTCAGCGTCAGGTTGTCGGCGATCGGCAGGTTGAGCGCGAGGCCTTCGTTCTTGCGATCCTCGCTGACCAGGCCGATGCCGCTGAGCAGGCGCTGGCGCGGACTGCGATGGGTCTGCGGCTGGCCGTGCAGCAGCACGGTCCCGCGGGTGATACGATCGAGGCCGAACAGCGCGCGCAGGGTTTCCGAACGGCCCGAGCCGACCAGGCCGAAGAGGCCGAGGATCTCGCCGCGGCGCAGCACCAGGCTGGCATCGCTCGGCTTGCCGACCCCCGCCACGCCGCGCAGTTCCAGCACCGGCTCGCCCAGGGGGTGCGGGATGCGCGGATAGATCTCGGTCATCTCGCGCCCGACCATCTGGCGGATCAGCTCGGCCTCGCTGGCTTCCGCCATGACCCCGGCAGCCACGCTCGCGCCATCGCGCAGCACGGCATAGCGTTCGGCCACTGCGCGGCACTCCTCGAGGAAATGGCTGATGTAGATGATGCTGACGCCCTGGGCCTTGAGCGTGCGGATGACGGTGAAGAGGTGCTGGACGTCGGCGGCGGTCAGCGACGAGGTCGGCTCGTCGAGGATCAGCAGCCGCGGGCTGGCGGTGAGCCCGCGGGCGATCTCGACCAACTGCTGCTGCGCGATCGGCAGATCACCGACCAGGGTATCGAGGTCGAGCCGTCCCAGGCCGAGCTGCTCCAGGGCCGCCTGTGCCACCGCGCGCTGGCGTCGGCGATCGATGAGCCCGAAGCGGCTGGGCTGATTGCCGAGCAGGATGTTCTCGGCCACGCTGAGATGACGCGCGAGGGTCAGCTCCTGATAGACGATGGCGACGCCATGCGCGCGCGCTGCGAGCGGTCCCCTGGGATCGTAGGGCTGGCCATCGAGCGTCATGGTGCCGGCGTCGGCGCGGTGCGCGCCGGTCAGCACTCTCATCAGGGTGGATTTGCCCGCGCCGTTCTCGCCGATCAGGGCCAGGCATTCACCCGGCTGGACGCTGAGATCGACTCCGACCAGGGCCTTGGTCGCGCCGAAGGACTTGGCGATGGCGGTGACGGACAGTCGTGGGTTCATTTCCCGAGGTATTCGGCAAGCGGCGGATTCAGCAGCGCCTTGAACTCCGGCTGATCCATGTTGTCGGCGGTGACCAGCCGCGGTGCCATGTCACCACGTTTGTCGACCGGTTTGCCCTGCGCGGCAGCGACCACGGCCTTCACCGCCTGGTAGCCCATGCCGAGCGGATCCTGCAGCACCAGGCCATGCAGGTCGCCGGCCTTCAGCCAGTCGACCAGGCGCTGGGTGTTGTCGAAACCGACGACCTTGACCTTCTTGTTCAGGCCCTGCTCGGTCAGCGCCATGGTGATGGCGGTGGTCACCGGCTCGCACGGGCAGAACACGCCCTCGACCTCGTCCTTGAAGCGGTTGATGAGGTTCTGGCTCGCACTGAGCGCAGTCTCCTGCGTCGCGCCGGCGTGCACATTGCTGCTGATCACGGTGATCCCAGGGAAGGTGGCGATGGCTTCCATGAACCCGGCTTCACGTTCCTCGGTGCTGGCGGAACCTTCCATGTAGCGCAGCAGGATGACCTTGCCCTTGCCGCCCAGGAGTTCGCCCAGGCGTTTGCCGCCAAGGCGGCCACCTTCCTTGTTGTTGGTCGCGATGTAGCTGCTGTAGGCGTCAGACTCCAACGCCGAGTCGGCGATCACCACCGGGATCTTCGACTGCACCGCCAGCTCGACCGGCGCCACCAGCGCGGTGCGGTCGAGCGGCATGAGTACAATGCCGCTCACGCCCTGGGCGATGAAACCCTGCACGGTGTCGATCTGCGAGGCGCGGTCGTCCTCCTTGAGCGGGCCCTTCCAGATGATCTTCACCGGCGTACCGGCGGCATTCAGTTCGCGTTCGGCCTTGATCACGCCGGCATGCACCGTCTTCCAGAATTCATGGGTGGTGCCTTTGGGGATGACGGCGATCACCAGCGCCTTCGCATCTGTGACCCCCACCCCGGGCTTGGCGGTGGCGTCGCCATCACCGCCGCCGCACCCGCCGAGGGTCATGCCGAGCGCCCACGCGCCGAGTGCCAGTACGCCACGCAGGGTGAAGGAAGGATGCAGCAGGGAGGATGGCATGGAGGAACCTCGCGGGGGGAGACCACGGTGTAGAGGGCTGACAGTGGCGGGGCAATGACGGGTGGGGTGGGCGAGCAGTGGTGGATCAACCTGGATCGGGATGCTACCCGTGCCTGGTGGCGTGGGATGGTCAGCGCACAGGGCATGATCGGAACCACATGCCCGGGCCCAGCGGAGCGTCTGGTCAGCCTGAGCCGCATCACCCCGCCTGGACCGCCGTCGTCACCATCTCCGCACCGAAACGTGTCCGCAGCAGGTCGCGCGCGTTTTCCAGCCGGCGCGAGCGTGGGGTGTCGAACAGCTCCTGCTGTTCCTCGGCCGAGCACAGGCCGGTGGCGGTCAGCGACAGCCGCTCCCACGACACCCGACGGGTGAGCGCGATGAGCGCGGTCAACGCCGCGCGTTCGAGTTCGTCGTCGTGCCGCAACGGGCGCTTGCTGGTGACCAGGCGCGTGCCGATGCGGCCATCCAGCCAAGTGCCGGCGACGGTCAGCCGGATGCAGGCCAGCCCATCGGCACGCAGGCGGAAACCGAGATCGCGCGCCAGCGCCGCCAGCAACAGGCCGGCACGCGTGGCGTCGGCGCCGCCATCGCCGGCACCGCGCGCGATGGCGATCTCCGGTTCGGGATCGACGCAGGGCGGCACCAGCGGCTCGTCATCGCCGGACCACAGCGCCAGCAGTTCCTCGGCATCGGCGCCCAGCAGTTGGCGCAGATCCGCTGGCGCCATCTCAGCGGCAGCCCCCAAGGTGGTGATGCCGCAATCGGCGAGCAGCCGCAGGCTGTCCCAGGGCAGATCGCGCAGCCAGCGCAGTGGCCACGCGCGGATGGCGCTGCCTTCCGTCCCTACCGCCACCACCTCGACCCCGAGCGGCCGGGCGCTGCGCTCACGCGCCGCCAACGCGGCGAGACGCGCGACGCGCAGCCGCGTCGACACGCCGATGGCGGTCGGCAGTCGCAGGTCGTCGCCGATGCGCTGGTGCAGGGTCTGCGCCCACCACCGCGCCTGGGCCAGCGGATCGTCGCTGCCGGTGGCATCTCGCCACAACCGCTCGGTGCCGCCGAGATCGAGGTCGAGCCCATCCGCTCGGCCACCGACCAGCGGGGTGGCGGTAGAGGCCGCTGCCAGCAAGGCCCGGCGCGCCCGGCGGTAGAGCTCCGGCTGCGGCGTCACCACCGTCAACCCATGGCAGCGCCGAAGCGCCGCCGCCGCCCGCAACCCTGGGAAGACGCCCTGGGCGTGCGCCTCCGGCGAGACGTCTATCAATGGCGCCTGAGTGCCGGCATCGATGGCCACCGCCACCGGCCGCCCAGCCAATCGCGGCGTCACCGCTTGATGGACGGTGGCGTGGAATCCTGGGAGGTGGAGATGGAGGAACATGGATATGGGTCCTTTTTGACCTATATCACGACCGATGGGTTGGCCAGGGGAAAGGGGGAGGGGATTGTTTGGCGCACAGGCCCTGGTCTGTGTTCGCAGGCATCTCCTCGACGCTGCCGCTGCTCCCGCTAGCGGACGCTCGCAGTGGGTGATACCACCTCGCATCCCCGCAAAAGAGGCAGTCATGCAACTCTCCCCCGTGGCCTACCGCGAGACCGATCTGCAGGGCAAACCGCCGGAGGTGATCGTGAGGACGATGATCTCCACCGACGACGTCGACGATTATGCAGTGGCACTGCCGGATGAGCTCTGGCCGTACGACGGCATGATCGGCTATCAGGTCGCTACCGACGATATCGAGAACACCTCCGACCCCGTGCTCACCCAATCCTTGGGCCGGGTGCTCGCCAATAGCGGTCACGCCAACGATTACCGATTGGTGGGCGAGACCATCATGATGTCGATCTCGCCCGCGACCGCGCGGGCGATCGTCGAACGCTTCCGGGCCTATACCGGGCGCCTGGTCCACGACGACGACGAGGTCACTGAGCAGGATGTGCGCGCCTACTTCGCGCAGTGGATCGCCTTGTTGACCTGGGCCGCTGATCAGCGCCTGGGGCTGGTGCTGCATGCGGGGTGAGTCGCATGGCTGTGAAGGCAAATATGTGGCCGCAGAGGCGCAGAGGCGCAGAGAAGAAAAAGGCCCCGCTTTGCCTTTCCTCTGCGTCTCCGCGTCTCTGCGGCCGATTCTTCTTCGTTAGCTGAATAGCATGGGGGTGAATCGCGGTCACGTCGCCATCGCCACTGCCCATCACCACCGCTGTCACCACCGCTGTCACCACCGCTGTCACCACCGCTGTCACCACCAATACAGCGGATATCTCCGGTGTTCGATGATGTTGTTGTAGAACGCGGCCAGGACCACCAGCAGTGCCGCGCCGGAGAGCACCGGCACCAGCAGGAAGCCCAGGTCGGGGTGCAGATGCACGACGATGATCGCGGTCGAACCAGCGGGCGGATGGACGGTGCGGGTCAATTTCATCAGCGCGATGGCGGTGGCTACCGCACCCGCCATCGCGGTCCAGTGATCTCCCATCACCGTGACCGTCAGCAGGCCCACCGCGGCGGCGATGACATGGCCGCCGATGGTGTTGCGCGGTTGTGAGAGGTGGCTCTCGGGATATCCAAACAGCAACACGCACGATGCGCCGAACGACGCCATCATCAGCGGAGCATTGGTCGCCTCGGCCATGAAACCGAGAGCGCCGATCGCGAACAGCGCCCCGACCCACGAGATCGCCACATGCCCGAATCCAGGACGCACCGGAATCGGCGTGGTGGTGCCGGTGAATTTGCCGGCATAGCGTCGTAGGGGACGGCGCACCTGCCGTCGTCCATGGTAAGCCATCCATCGCAGGTGCCGGCGCATCGGAGGAGAGTGACTGCTGCACGCAGCAGCACTCATGCCGGGCGAAGACAGTGGGGATGCGGAAAGTGCATGTCGGGGAGGCGACTGGCGACCGGCGACCGGCGACTGGCGACTGGCGACTGGCGACCGGCGACTGGCGACTGGCGACTGGCGACCGGCGACGGGCGACTGGCGACTGGCGACCAGCGACCGGCGACTGGCGACCGGCGACCGGCGACCGGCACCCGGCGACCGGCGACCGGCGACTGGCGACTGGCGCCCAGCCACGGTTAAACCACGGGCTGGGCAAATCGTTCCCTTCGGGGCTTTATCGAAGAGACCCACGGACGACCCCCCGTCGCCAATGGCCCGTCGCCAGTGGCCAGTCGCTAGTGGCCCGTCGCCCGTCGCCATTCGCCCGTCGCCAGTCGCCAGTCGCCAGTCGCCATTAGCCCGTCGCCAGTCGCCAGTCGCCGTTCGCCGTTCGCCAGTCGCCGTCGCCGTCGCCCGTCGCCCGTCGCCCGTCGCCAGTGGCCATTCGCCCTCAGCGCATCGGCATCATCCCCCTTACCCGTTCCACCACGCCCAACACATTCTCCCACCGTCGCACGATCAATTCTCCCAGGAACACCACCAATAAAAGCGCGAGCAGCAACGGTCGCAGATCGATCAGGGCATCGGCGGGCGGGGGTGCTGCGGGCAGATCATGATTCCCGGCTTCCAGTAGGACCCCGCCGGTCAGGCGGGCGACTTCTCCCAGCAGGGCGCGATCGATGGTGCCGGCGGCGACCTCGCTGCCGGGATTGTGTACCAGGCCGGCCGAGACGGTGTCGCCCCCGGCGCGGGCGCGGACCAGATAGACGCCGCGCTCCGATGGGCGGAACGAGCCGCGGTAATGGCCAGGGCCGTCCTGCTGCAAGGCCACGCCCAGCACCGGGCGCAGCTCGCCGCCGCGGGTCGGTACGTGGAAGACATCGGCCTGAACCTGGGCGCCGTCCTTCCAGGTATCGGCGTCTTCGCGCAGGTCGGCGGCGATGTGGGTGATGCCGCCGCGCTCCGCCAGCGTCAGGTCGAGGCGGCGGCCCTGCGGTTCGCGGATGGTCTCGCGGACCATCTGCACCCACAACTGCGCGAAGCCGCTCGGCCAGCGCGCCAGCCATAGCCCGGACCAGCGCGAGGTGCAGTCGCTGGTGAAGGCGGTGACCTTGCCGGTACCGAAACGCCAGTGCGCCAACAGCGGATCGCCGAGGTCCGTGACCAATGGCACCTGCGCAGTGGCACGGCGCAAAGTGCGGACGTAGCCGAGCAGGTTGGGCGCCTGCGTCACATCCCAGCCGGCGATCATCGGGTGGCGTTCGACCTGGCGCGGGGCGAAGGCCTGTTCACGCACCAGCTTGCCCAGGTGGGTCATGGCATCCTGGGTGAAGATGCGCGGCACCTGGCGCGGGTCCTGGCTGAGATAGAATGTGCCGCCGCCGGCGGCGGCGATGCTCTGCAGCAGACCGACATCGGCGTCGCCGCCCACCGCCACCGCCGAGACCGTGATGCGTTCCGCCCGGCACGCCGCCGCCAGTTGCGAGTAGCCGCTGCCGGAACTCTGCCCGTCGGTCAACACGATCATGTGCTTGGTCTTGGCTGGCGTGCGGGCGAGGGCGGTGCGCGCCTCGCTCATGCCCGGCCAGATGTTGGTGCCGCCGCCCAGGGCGATGGAGGCGATGCGGGTCTGCACGTCGCCCTTGCTCGCCAGACGCGCCATCGGTACCGCCCAGTCGGCCGCCGAATCGAACACCACCACGCCCAGGTAGTCCTTGCCCTGCAGCAATTGCGCGGTCGCGATGGCGGCGGATTTGCATACCTCCAGCTTCTCGCCCGCCATCGAGCCCGAGCGGTCGATGACCAGGGCGAGCGCGACCGAAGCCTTCTCCTCGGTGTCTTGCGACTGCATCTTCACCGGCAGCAGGTCTTCGAGGGGAGTGCGGAAATAGCCGCCGACGCCGTAGGAATTGGTGCCACCGGCGACCACCAGTCCACCGCCGAACTCCTCGACGTATGCCTTGAGCGCGTCCATCGCCGCCTCGCTCAGCAGGCGCGCCGGGACATCGCAGAGGATGATACCGTCATAGGCCGCAAGCTCCTGCGGCGTCGCCGGCATCTCCGCCGGTGAACGGCGGTCGAGGTGGATGCCCTCCTGCATCAGCGCCTCGCCGAGGTAGTGCGCCTCCTGGTCCTCGCCGACCACCTGCAGCAGGCGCGGGCGCCCGGCGACGTCGACCAGCGCCAGGGCCTCGTCGTTGGCCGGCACCTGATCGCCGGTGAAACCCTCGGCGACCACCCGGTAGGTGTAGAGGTTGCGCTCGCTGGGCACGCGTTGGAACTCCACCCGGTGGAGGCCGCCGACGGCGACCTCCTGCTCACGCACCGCGACCTCAACGCCATTCTCGAACAGCCGCAGCCGGCCATGGCCAGCCATGCTCGCCTCGATCTCGGCGGTGAGGGTGATGGCGGCGCCCTCGTGTGCACGCACGCGGCTGGCGACCAGGCGGGCGATGCGCACATCCGGCCGCGCCGGTCCCGCCACCGGCGCCACGCTTACCGTCAGGCCGCTGAGCGCGCATTCGCGGGCGGTCGTCAAGAGATCTCCGCGGGTCTGCATGCCATCGCTGATCAGCACCACCTGGCGGCTCTGCCCGGCGGGGAACAGCCCGCGTCCGAGATCGAGCGCCAGCGCCAGATCGCTGTCGCCGCCGCCGCTCACCGTCAGCGTCGGGTCGGCGGCAAGGTCCGCGGCGCCCGGTGCCGGCATGCGCCGCACCACCGGTTCGGCACCGGCGGAGACCACGGCGACGGTGGTGTCCGCCGGCAGACGGGCGGCAAGGGCGCGCATGCGGGCCAGCGCCAACTCGCCACCGTCGGCGCCGAGGCTGTGCGAATGATCGACCACGAACACCACCGCCTGCCCGCGCCCCGCGCCCTCCCAGGCGGGACCGGTGAGCACCAGCACACCGAGGAACACCGTCAGCAAGCGCAGTCCGAGGGTCACCCGGCGGCGCCGCGCCGGCATCGGATGGGTCGAGGTGCGTTGCAGCCACCACCCGAGTACGAGGACCGGGATCAGCAGCAGCAGCACCCAGGGTTCGCTGAGGTTCACGAGACCCCCAAGCGATGGCAGAGCCAGGCATCGAGCAGCAGCAGGCACACCACCAGCATCCCGAGCAGCGGCAGGAGGTCGCCACTGAGCCAGTCGCCGGTGGCCGCAGCCAAGGCCGGCGCGTGGCCAGCCGGCGCGCGTGGCAGACGCGACTCCTCCAAGGACAGCAGCGCGGCACTCCCGAGGTCGCCGCCATCGCTGGTCCACGCACCCAGGCGGTCCAGCGCCGCCATGCCGCCGCGCAGCGGCACGGTGGTGCCATCATTCCAGGTCAGGGTCTTGCCGCTGAGCGGCAGCAACGTGCCGGTGCGGTGGCGATGCCCGGTGCGGCGCTCACGCGCCGGTTCGCTGGTCCACAACAAGGCGTTGGCCACCAGCAGCGGATAGGCCGCGGTCAGCGCCAGGCGTGCACTGCGCGCCGGCGCCGCGGCGAGCACCACCGCGCGCGCCGACCTGACCTCGCCCGCGAGCAGCAGCGGACCAGCCGGCGACAACCACAGCGGGAGCAGGCCACCCTCGCCGCCCAGCACCGCGGTCTGCAGCGCCGCGACCCGCGCGCTGGCGACTCCGAATAGCACCGGGTGGCTGGCATCGGGACAACGTGGCGACTCCATCGGCAGGCCATCATTGATCGGCGTCACCGTCAGCGGCGCCAGCGTCGCCGGCGGATCGACGATCAGCACCGCGCGTTCCGGCCAGCTCGGCGGCAACCAGCGCTGGAACACCACCACGTCGGCGCTGGTGGTCGGCGTCCACGAAGTGGGTGCCAGACGTTCGACGCGCATGCCGCCGGCCTTTTCCAGGCCCGCCAGCACCAGCACCAGGAAGGGATCCGGCTCCTCCGCGACCAGCAGGACGTGCAGCGGGGTCAGCTCCGGCAGCCGCAGGTCGACCTCGTCATCGAGCGGCAGCTGATCGCCGGCCAGACGCAGGCCGAGGTGCAGCAGCGTGCCGGTGGGATGATCGAGGGCGAAGGACAGGCGCTGGACCGCGCAGCGACCATCACCGTCGGCGCTGAGCACGAGCGTGCGCAGGGCGACCTCCTGCGCATCGATGCGCGCCACCAGCACCGCCTCGGCGCTGGCATGCGGCGCCAGGGTGGCGGTGACCTCGACGAAGACGTCGAGCTGGCCGGGCTCCAGCGGGCGGCGGCGCAAATCGGCGGCGCTGATGCCGGCGTTCACCGGCGTGGCCAGGGCCAGGCCGAGGGCCTCCCGTGTCACGCCCGTCGGCAGGCCGGCGGCGGACTCCTCCGGCAACGGCGCATCGCTGAGATCCCACACCTGCGCGGGGGTCGCGGCCGCCGCCAACCGTCCGGCGAGAACCACCGCGCCGGCATGCGTCGCGATGTCACCGGCGATCGGGCGCACGGTCAGGCCCACCAGCGTGCGTTCCACCGCCCGGCGATCGATGCTGGCGGCGACCACGATCTCGCTGCGCGCATCGTGCGCGACGACGGTCAGCGCGCAGCCAGCCGACAGCCCGGCGAGGCGTCGCCGGGCCTGCTGCACCGCCTGCTCCAGCCGCGTGCCGCCCTCGGCCGACCGCGTCGCCATCGAGGCCGAACGGTCGACCAGCAGCACCACGCTGCGCAGGTTATCCTCGGCCGGCGCCACCACCGGGCGGCTGAGCGCGACCACCGCCGCGGCGACCACGCTGGCGCTCAGCAGCAGCGCGAGCAGGCGCTTGAGCCAGCGCAACCACGGTGACTCCTGTTGCCGGCGGTCGAGGCCCAGGAAAAACGCCAGCGTGCTGGTGCGCACCGTGCGCGCCCGTGGCCGCACCAGGTGGAGGATCAGCGGGATGGCCAGCAGCAATAGCCACACGAGCGCGCCTGGGAGGAGGAACCTCATACGTCAGCCGATGCACGGGTATGGATTCGCGACCGCGGGACCATCTGTGCGGTGAAAATGAAGGTTCCTGGGCGAGATGAGTGGGTTGGGAAACGGCAAGCACGTGGTCTGCTCTCGGACTCAATTGGAGAAAGGCTGGCCGCAGAGCCGCAGAGACGCAGAGGAAGGCAAGAACAGTGGGTTTTCGCCTCTGCGTCTCTGCGTCCCTGCGGCCCGATCCTCTCAAATCGGCTGCACCGCATCCACAGATCACGCCGAAAAATCAAAATGGATTCGCAGGCAGCCATGGCGCTCATCCGCCACCCAGAGCCGAGCCGCGTTCGAGGAAGGCGAGGAACTGCTCCTCGAACGGCTGTGCGGTGTCCCAGGCGACGTGGTCGAGTTCCCAGCCGGCGCAACTGCGACTGATCTCGCCGCACCAGGCCTGGAATGCCACCTGGTAACGCGTCAGGTCGTCGCGCGTCAGCCAGACCCGGCGCTGCTCGCCGGTCTCGACGTCCTCCAACCGCAGTTCACCATCGAGCTCGGGCGCACGCTCGAGCGGATCGATGATCTGGATGAGGTGCGATTCGGCCGGCCACGACCGCATGGTGCGCAGCGCCGGCAGCGCCTGCGCGGGATCGCCGCCGAGGCAGTCGCTGATGACGAAGGCGATGCCGCGGCGCTCGGCTCCGGCATTGAAACGCGGCAGCGAGGTCCGCAGGTCGCAGAGGCCGCCGAAGGCCAGCGCGCGGCAATGCTCGACCAAGCGGTGGACATGACCCTGGCCCTTGAGCGGTGGCAGTTCGCGCCGGCAGGTGTCGCCGAGGGAATGCAGCGACAGGCGGTGACCGCCCGACAGCGCGAGGTAGCCGAGGGCCACCGTCAGGCGCAGCGCATCGCGACGTTTGCGCGGACACGGTTCGCTCATCGAGGTGCTACGGTCGAGCAGCACGTGCACGTGGTATTCCTGCACCTCTTCGAACACCCGTACGAACAGCCGGTCGAGGCGGGCGAAGACCCGCCAATCGATCGAACGGTAGTCGTCGCCGCGCGCGTAGTGGCGATGATCCTTGAATTCGCGGGTGTGGCCGGCGGCTGGCGTCTGCGCCGGTCCCTGGCGCCGCTGCCGCCGTCGCCGCCTGACCTGCAGCGCCAGCACCCGCAGGCGGTCGAGGAACTGCGGATCGAACAGGTCGTCATCGCTGGTCATGACGGTGCCGGGCTCAGCGACCATCGCTGCCTCCTTCGGCACGGATGCCCGCATCCAGCGCGACCAGTCGCCGGGTGCCGACCGGCAGCACCACGAGACCCTCGGCGATCACGCCCACTGGCAGACGCTCCTCGCTCGGGCCGTAGCCGTGGTTGGCGTCGCTGCTGCCGATCCTGGCACCGCCGAGGGTCCAGCTGGCGACATCATCCGGCGCCACCGACCACGCGGGATCCCAGCTCTGCTGATCCACCACGGCGCAGGAATCGAGATCGATGGTCATCACGCCGCCG
>JANPIY010000895.1:0-4003 GCA_031425255.1 Planctomycetota bacterium | reverse complement strand
TCAGGGTCGCGACCCGGGTCAGCGTGATCGTGCGTCGCTTACGATCGAGCAGGCCCTGCACCTGGTGGCCGTTCTCATCCTCGGCGATCCATTCCAGCGGGAAGCTGCCGTCGGCACTCAGCGAGAAATCGATGGCGCCCTTGCGGAAGTCGATAACCGCAGTGCGGCCGCGTGCGTTGCTCTTGATGCGCGTTCCGGCCTTGCCCAGCAGCTGGAGAAAGTCGACGAGCTTGAGCCCGGCACCATCCACTTCGCGCCGCGCGCCGCGCCAAATACCCGTGACCTTGTACGCGAACTCTTGGCCGTTGAGTGCGACCGGATCGTCGTAGGCCAGTCCGAGGATGCGCGCCACGTGCGGATCGAGCAGCGCAATGCGGATGAGAGCGCGCTCGGGGAAGCCGTTTTCGGCGGTGAGCGTCGGATGCTGCGGATTCAGTGTGTCGGCCGGAATCGGCGCCGGTGGGTCACCGCGTGCCAGCCGGCGCAAGGCCGGGAGCAACGCGTTGAACGGCCCAGAAAATCGGCGCCCCCAGTCCGCTGCGACCGAAGCCGGCAGGCGCTTGGCGGCCTCGTCCTCCTCGCTGGCCGCGCCGCGCGGGCCACAGGCATATCCGGCGTCGTGCACCGGCAGGCAGCGGTGGGCGAGATGGGTCCAGAAACGGGAGTCGTCGAGCAGGTGGAAGCCGATGAAGCTCACCGTGCCCTCGCCACGCAGCACGATTTCGCTGACATCGCGCGCGCGCCAGAGCAGATGCGCGTTCGACTGGCCGAGCGTTTCGCGCATGGTTTCCACGCCATCGACGAGTGCGACCACCTCGATGCCCGTACCGATCGGCGCGGCATCGACCTGGATGCGCCAGGCCGTGCCGTTGAACCGTACACGCACCGGATCGCCTGGCGTGATGACCAGTGCGTTCCGCCCGGGGAACCCGGTGGGCCGAAAGGCGAATCCGGTCGTGCAGGACAGCGTGACGACGCCGCCGTATTCCCACACCGTCTTGCCCGATACGCCGGCGGCATTGATGTCGTCAAACGGCAGCGGCGGAATGTCGGGAATCGCTGCCCGATGAACGTCGAAGCCAAACTGCGGGAAATCGAGGTCAGCCAGGAACCAGCGCAGCATGATGCCGCGCGCCGCGCGATGGCCGTCCCATTGTTCGACGGAGGCATCCGAACCAGTTCCGAACACGACAATGGCGCCAGCAGTCATTCTTCTGGGACCCTGTCGACAGCTGACTCTCGGTCAACGTCATTGTCATGTTCACGTTGAGAAGTGATTTCACGGCCCCGCTGTTAATCGCGGTCAAATCCGAGTAATGGCCAACCAAATCCTCCCCGGCGGGCTGTGGCCGATCATCCAGCCGCTCCTTCCTCCTCGCCCTGTCGAGGCCCGACGCGGTGGGCGACGGCGGGATGGTCGTGCGGTTTTTCGGGCATTCTCTTCACTGGAATGATGTGGTAGCTCCCGGTGTTCGGCCTCTCATGCCGGTCACAGCAGTGAGCTGACAGGCGCGTTCCTTGCGGCGATGCGCTTCAGATGGTGGATGCGCACGATCACCGATCACCGGAAAGACCTGCAGCAGCACGTCGCTGGGTTTCCGGCTGGCGACCATCAGCTGCTGACCGGTGAACCACCAGGTGATGGCGGGCTGGCCATCGGCGGCGGTCAGGGTGTCGTCGCCTCGGATGATGAATCGGCCTAACGGTGGTCGTCGTCCAGCAGGTCTCTGTCAGTGGCGAACGTGACCGGGAATGCGGACGTGCCAGGGCCCGACCGGTGACGGCTAGCAATTCGACGGTGGCGACGGCCTCGCCGCAGATGAGGAGAGCAATGATCAGAAACGTCAAAGCGGTCCCGCGCATCCATGCCCCCGCCAGAGGCGGTGTCCGTATCATGGCCATGGCTCGGACGGTTCCGAAGCGGTCGAGCTCGCGACCTAGTCGTTGCGCAGGCCGAAATCGGATATGCGCCCGGTGACATCGGGGACCAGTATGTCGGCGAGGATGCGGAGGATCACACCGCCAGCACCGTAGGGCAGAGCCTCGCACAGCTTCCCGGTCTCATGATCGATCCGGCGCAGCTCCAGTTCACCCGGCGCACGCAGGCGATGCGGATGGTAGACCCAGACGTCCTGGTCGTCGGCACAGGGGACCAGCGGTGGTTTCATGAACGGCTCGTCTGGTTTCCACGGATCGGGTGTCCACCACAGGTCCCACTCCACCGGGAAGCGACCCTTCACGTAGCCTGGGCAGAGGACCTCGCGGTCGTGTTCCCGGCCCTCGACGATGGTGATCACGGCGATGCCGTTGTGCCGGCGGATGAGTTCCGCCGCCGAGCGCGGCATGGGCTTGAGTTCACCGGTAAAGGGAGCTGAGGCCTCGATGATATGCGGAGCGTCGTCGAAGCGGCCTCGCGCATGCAGACGCAGGGTCTTGCCGGTGACCTCGATGCGGTGCACGCGTTCAGCCACCGCACGGAGGGCCTCGCGGCAGGTGTCGGTCTCCGCCCACGGCTGCCACCAGTCGATCAGCGCGGCGGACGGATCAGGACTCGCCGCCAGGGCCGGCCACTCGGACATGGGCACTGACGCTACATCCGGAATCTCGAGAACGAGAGGTTTCGCCAGCTTGGGCTTGGTGCTGCCCAGCTTCAGGTCTTCCGGTGATGGCTGCCAAGCGGCTGGGAGGCCTTGCGTCGCCCACGGGTGGTGCGGCGGGCAGTAAGCGATGCAGAAACCGCGTGGCCAGACGCCGCGCCAGACCAGGGGGCAGAGGCCGGCAAGCGCTACGCGATAGAAATCCTGGAGCATTGAGGGTTGGTCACCGTTGGTGAAGAGCGCGTAGTGGTAGAAGAGGACCCACTCTGTAGAAATCCTACCAATAACTCTTTGATCCATGTCTTTGGTTGGCAGCAAAGCTCCTTTTACGAAATGGCCGATCGTTCTCTGCAAAGCTTCTATGAATTCGTGGGTATTCTGTCCTCCCGCTCTTTCATCGCCCGACTGCATGGAATAAAGACGGTTATAGAGCTCGCGTTTTAATGTGCTGCGCATAACGAAGTCTCTGTTTCCAGAAACCTTGCTGACGCGTGATGCCTCCTCCATTAGTTGAACGGCGACCGGCGTGACTTGGCTGGAATCGAGTGCTCGGCCCTCGATCATCGCCACCGCTTCGACAGAGGCCTGCCAGTCTCCGCGGGTGTGGTAGGGGATTCCGGATACTGATCCGGCAACATTAATCGTCATAGTCATGGGATAACCTCATCAAGAAATTCACTCCACGCTTCAGCGTACTGATCATGCGCACCCTGGTTCGGATCCGAATTCTCGACCAAGCGACGTAATGGATTGCGGGGATCCTGCAATTCATCCCTGACCTTGATTTGCATTCGCTCAATTTTTAGCTGATAACGAGCAACGATGGTCTGATAGGCATTGAAGGCGTCCTTTAGGATGTTCGGCAGAGAAAGATCTACCCGCAAAGGTGCGACCTCCCGGGCAAACGCGTTTGCCAACCTATTGGTCTTTTCAAGAATCGCCTCGCTATACCCCGGATGATTCCCGGCATGCTGAATGAGGTCGGGATCCACCGCATACATCCCCTGCTTGCTGGGAAGCAGGGTTCCATTCTTCGGATGGTCCAGGTCGAAGGCGATATCGGTGAGGAAGTTGACGATGACAGGGTCCTTTTTGGCGCCCACCGGAATGATGTGGTGGCTCCTGGTATTAGGCGGCTTCTCCATACCCGTAATTGCCGTCATTCTCTTTCCCAACGCCCTCGAACTGCCAGCGCCGATCTGCTCTGGATCGACCGGCGTATTCGTCGACGGCCGGGGATGGACCGGTCCCAGTCGCCAGTGCATGCGGGGACCGTTGGGCGTATCGAGGCGGCGTGCGATCACTTCATGCCAGTTCCTCACCAGGTCCGCCAGTTCGGTGACACTGATCTGCTTGCGATTCAAACCAACCGACCGCAGGAGGTAGTAGGCGCGTTCCTTGGCGAG
>JANPIY010000894.1:0-1503 GCA_031425255.1 Planctomycetota bacterium | reverse complement strand
CGGTTGTTCGCACCGCTCGGGGTCGCCTACATCGTCTCGATCCTGGCGAGCCTGGTTGTCTCCATCACCGTCACGCCGGTGCTCTGCTACTACCTGCTGCCGCGCATGAAGCGGATGGACCACGGCGACAGCGCGCTGGTGCGCGTGCTCAAGCGCTGGAACGAGCGCGCGCTGCTCTGGGCCTTCGCCCGCGCCCGCCTTGTTTATCTGCTGGCGGGCGTCGGCGTGGCAGGCGCGCTGGCGACCGTGCCCTTCCTGCCGCGCTCCTTCCTGCCGCCCTTCAACGAGGGCACGCTGACCATCAGCCTGCAATTCCAGCCGGGTATCAGCCTGGCCGAAGCCAACCGGCTCGGCCGCGAGGCCGAATTGCTGATCATGCAGGTGCCGGAGGTCCGCACCGTGGGCCGCCGCACCGGCCGTGCCGAGCTGGATGAACATGCCGAGGGCGTGCATTCCTCGGAAATCGACGTCTCGCTCCACGCATCCCAACGTGGCAAGCAGGCGATCTCGGCCGATATCCGCGCCCGCCTCGGTGTGCTGCCCGGCAGTGCCAATATCGGCCAGCCCATCGGGCACCGGCTGGACCACATGCTCTCCGGCGTGCGCGCCGAGATCGCGCTCAAGATCACCGGCGACGACCTGGACACGCTGCGCACCCTGGCCGAGGGGATGCAGCAGCGCCTGGCCGCCATCCCCGGCCTGACCGACCTGCAGGTGGAGCGCCAGGTGCGCGTGCCGCAGCTTCAGGTGGCGGTGAACCATGAGCGGGCGGCGCTGTATGGCGTCTCCGCCGCCTCGGTGGCCGAAGCACTGCAATCCCTGTCTGGCGGACAGGTCGTCAGCCAGGTGGTGGACGGCGCGCGACGCTTCGACGTGGTGCTGCGACTCAGCGACACGGACCGCACTGGCGCCGGGCTTGCCGCCGTGATGATCGAGACTCCCGGTGGGCGCGTGCCGCTCTCCTTACTGGCAGAGCTTCGCGACACGGATGGTCCGAACCAGATCCTGCGGGAGAACGGCCGTCGCCGGATCGTGGTGCTCGCCAACACCGATGGCAGCGACATGGCCGCCATCGTCGCCCGCATCCGGAGCGAGATGGAGGCGGCCAGCTTGCCGCCCGGCTACTTCTTCACGCTGGAAGGCACTTTTCGGGCGCAGGAGGAGGCAGCTCGGTTGATCGGGGGCCTCTCGCTGGTGTCCTTGGCGCTGATCTTCATGGTGCTCTACAGCCGCTACAAGTCCGCGGTACTGGCGCTGATCATCATGGGCAATGTGCCGCTAGCGTTGGTCGGCGCAGTCGCAGCGCTGTGGATCGCGGGACAGCCGCTCTCCGTCGCATCGATGATCGGCTTCATCACCCTGGCCGGCATCGCCACGCGCAACGGCATCCTGAAGGTCAGCCACTACCTGAACCTCGCCTTGCTGGAAGGTGAGCGCTGGGGGCTGGCGCTGGTGATCCGCGGCAGCCTGGAACGCCTGACGCCGGTGCTGATGACCGCCCTC
>JANPIY010000893.1:0-2220 GCA_031425255.1 Planctomycetota bacterium | reverse complement strand
CCCCTACAGTTGCGAGACTTCGGCGCTCAAGATCCTTTGCACATCGAGAATCCAGCCCTACGCAAATTCCTCGATCCAACAGCGCACGATCGAATACCAGACGACATCGATGTTGTGATCCCGAATCTGCGAACGAAGACCGAATTCAACGAGGTGCGGCGGGCTACTCTAGATCCCGGCAATCCAGACGAGGTTCGCAACGAAGCGATCACTCTGCTGCGCCGGAGTTCTGACCCGGAACTAGAATCGATTCTCTTGCATATCGCAGACACGACGAAGGAGTCCGACCGCATGCGCGCCTTCGCAGTGCAGCATCTAGGGCTCTCGTACGGAGAGGGTGTTCGTCGAGTCGAGCAGCCGCTTGAGCGTATGTGTGGCTCCGGACCAATGGAAATCCGCCGTGAGGCCGTTTGGGCATTGGTCGATGGTGGATATCAAAATTCCCTTCGTCTTGTCCGTGCATGCTGGGAAAGCAAAGAGTGGGTCGGCCATCACGATATTTTAATTGCTTCCTACCAAGCATTGGATGCACACGATCGCGTTCACGATATCCGTAATTCGCTGAGGGAACCCTATGAAAGTGTGGTCATTGCAGCAATTGTAGCGTTAGCGCACTGGGTGGACCAGGAGTCATTGACAGAAATCAACCGCATCAGCAAAGAACATCAAGACCCACGAGTCAGGCGAGTGGCTCAAGCCTCTTTGGCAAAGTTTGCCGGAACTTCGGGTAATTAGGTTGAGCCCAGGGGATGCTGAGGCCCGCCCCTGCTGTGTCGCGAATCAGCCGGGATCAGCAGGCTCGCTAACGCGCTGCCGGTAGGCCGCACACGGGAGGTCATGGACCGCTCAGGTACGAACGCCACCAAATTGCGGGTGATCTCTAGGATTCACTCACCAATGACGGCCCCCCACGCCATGACCTTTCCGGATGCCGGAGAACACCCCTTGGCGTCACGCCGGTTGCCGGGCGCGGAAAGGCTCACCGCCACCATGATCAGCCCCGCATGCCATCTGTCGTTGGTCCCTAGGGCCTAGGGCAGTCCCAGTCCCAGTCCCCGGACATGTACCGGTGGCATCCCCTGGGGCTTGCCCACGGGGTCCTCGGCGGGGCTCTGGGCGGGACCCCCGGCGGGGATGCCCACGGGGTTTGCCGGGGATTTGCGGGCTTTCTCCGCTAAGGCCACTCATGGGGATCTGCCGGGAACACGCGGAACACCAGGAACACTGTGAAGGGATTCCTGAAGCCCTCCTCTGCCAGGGCCAGATGTGACAGGACCAGAGGCCAGCGCTTGGGTGGCACCAGCTCGACCTCGGATCGTTTGTCGCTCATCGCTCACCCGACAGTTCACCAGGCACTGACGATGAGCGCAGCAACACCGGATGAATCCCAGTTGTTCTCAGTGTTCCTGGTGTTCCTGGTGGATTTCAGTGAGCGGCGATTGCGGAAGATCGGATGCGCGCAAGCGTTCCGGCACGTTGTAGATCCACTCCAGGCGATCCCCGATGCGCACCCGGCGACGGAGAAAGGCGAGGGCCGTCAACCGCTGGCCAAGGCGAGCCATCTCCAGCGGACGCGCGCCGTTGGCTTGGCACCAGTAGAGAAAGCGCAGGCGGGTGTGGCGGCACAGTTCACCACAGGTGGCGTCATAGGCGGGGATGTCCTCCGGATCAGTGCCAGGAGGCGACCAGCTCAGGCGCTGCCAGCGTTCGTCCTCCAGCCCGCCAGTGACGGCGTCGCGAGCGACCAGGGCGAGTTGGCGCTGGCGCAGTTCAGGCAGGACCGCATGGATCGGCGGAGCGTCGTGTTCGTTCACGGCGCGCCACAGCAGGTCGATATTGATGGCATTGGTGGCGGACCAATCCACGGCACCGCTGGGATTCACGTCCAATTGATGGAAGCGCCGCGCGCCGGTGGTGTCGTTGACCAAGAGCGACACCGGTTCGTTGGCCGTGCCGGCAAAGGTCATCAGGCGACGGGCGGTGATCCGTCCGTTCTCACGCATGCGGCGATAGCTGACTGCCGGTTGGGTGATGACGCGCTTGATGTCGGCCGCCTCAGTGGTGTTGACGCGGGCCATTTCATCCAGGATGCCGATGGCGTGGGTGGCCATGACCTGCGCCTCGCGTTCATCGCTGAACGTTCGCGCGCTGACATCGATCACCAGGTCGCCTAACGGTTCGACCAAGCGGCGCAGCGCGGTGCTTTTGCCGGTTCCCTGA
>JANPIY010000892.1:0-2418 GCA_031425255.1 Planctomycetota bacterium | reverse complement strand
GGTCCGCGCGAGCTTCGTGCCCGAGTCCTCGAAGAACTCGGCGAGGCCCAGGTCGAGAATCTTCACGATCCCGTCGCGGCCGATTAACAGGTTCGCGGGCTTGATGTCGCGGTGGGCGACGCCCTTCTCGTGCGCGTGCTGAAGCCCGGCGGCCGCCTGCACCGCGTAGCTCACCGCCTCGCCCACCGGCAGCCGCCCTCGGGCCGCGAGCATGCGGTCCAGGGTCTCGCCGTCGAGGTACTCGAGCACCAGGAAGTGGGTGCCGCGGTCGTAGGCGACGTCGTAGGCGTGGACGACGTTCGGGTGGTCGAGGGTGGCGGCGGCCCGGGCCTCGCGGTAGAACCGCTCGACGTTGGCGGCGTCGAGCGCCTGCTTGCCCGGCAGCACCTTGAGCGCGACCTTGCGGCGGAGGGCGGCGTGCTCGGCGAGGAACACCGCGCCCATCCCGCCGGCCCCGATCTGGTTGAGGATGCGGTACGGCCCGAGCCGGAACCCCTTGTGCTTGCCCTGCAGGATGAGCCGCGCCTGGAACGGCGTGAGGATGCCGGCCTGCACCAGCCGGGTGGCGGTGTCCGGCGCCGCCGACGGCACCGGCCCGGACTTCAGCAGGAACCCGCTGAGCGCGTCGTCGTCCGCGATCGCGGCCCGCCGCACGAGTTCGAGGACGGCGTCACCGGTGCGAGGCGGTTCGGGCATCCGGAGTCACTCTGAGGTAGCGCCCGCCGGTCGGATCGGCGGTGCGGCCGGGGGCAGGCGGCCGGCTCGCGAAGATTTTAACCGCCCCCGCGGCGGGCGGACAGTGACGCCGGGGCCGAAAGTTCACAATGCCAGAACCGCGCGCCGAAGTCAAACGATCGCCGCGCGCTCGGCCCACATTCCCGACGCCGGGCGGTTGTGGCCCCGCCGGACGGCGGGTACGATCCACGAGCCCCGCACCACACAGAGCCGCCGATGGCCGCGCCCGTTCTGCTCAGCATCGACCAGGGGACGACCAGCTCGCGGGCCGTCGTGTACGACGCGCGCACGTTCGCCGTGCTGGGAACGGCGCAACAGGAGATCGAACAGCACTACCCGCACGACGGGTGGGTCGAGCACGAGCCGGAGGACATCTGGTACTCGGTCGCCCGCACCGCTCGCGAGGCGCTCGCCCGCAGCGGCCGCGACCCCAACGCCGTCGCCGCGGTCGGCATCACCAACCAGCGCGAAACCGTCGTGGTATGGGACAAGGCCACCGGCCGGCCGGTCCACCGGGCGATCGTGTGGCAGGACCGCCGCACCACCGACTTCTGCCGCGAGCGGGCCGCCGACGGGCCGATGCTGACCGCCAAGACCGGACTGGTGCTCGACCCGTACTTCTCCGCCACCAAGCTGCACTGGCTGTTCGCCCGCGACCCGGAACTCGCCCGCCGCGCGGCAACCGGCGAGCTCGCGTGCGGCACCGTCGATTCGTTCCTCGTGTGGCGGCTCACCGGCGGCGCGGCCCACCTCACCGACGCCACCAACGCCAGCCGCACCCTGCTGTTCGACATTCACAAACTCCGGTGGGACGACGAGCTGCTCCGCTACTTCGGGGTGCCGCGGGCCGCGCTGCCGGAGGTGCGCCCGAGCGCGGCCGAGTTCGGCGTTACGAAGGGACTCGACTTCCTGCCCGACGGGGTGCCCATCCGCGGCGTCGCCGGGGACCAGCAGGCGGCGCTGTTCGGGCAGGGGTGCTTCGGACCGGGCGAAGGGAAATGCACCTACGGCACCGGGGCGTTCTACCTCTTGCACACCGGCGGAACCGCGGTGGCCTCGGGGAAGCGGCTGCTCACCACGGTCGCGGCGATGACCAGCGACCGGCCGCGGTACGCGCTGGAGGGGGCGGTGTTCGTGGCGGGCGCCGCGGTGCAGTGGCTGCGCGACGGGCTGCACCTGTTCAAGTCGGCGGCCGAGGTCGAGCGGCTGGCCCGGTCGTCGAACCCCTCCGAGCCAGTGCTGTTCGTGCCGGGGCTAGTCGGGTTGGGCGCCCCGCACTGGGTGCCGGAGGCCAGAGGCGTGATCTTCGGGCTGACCCGGGCGACGACCGCCGCCGACCTCGGCCGGGCGGCGCTGGAGGGCGTTGCGTTCCAGGTCGCCGACCTGATCGACGCGGCCGAACAGGACCTGGCGAGTGAAGGCCGTGCGGCCCTGAAGGTGGACGGCGGGATGGCGAACAACGACTGGTTCTTGCAGTTCCAGGCGGACGCGCTGGGGCGGCCGGTGGCCCGGGCGGCGCAGAGCGAATCGACGGCGCTGGGGGCGGCGTTCCTGGCGGCAATCGGCGCCGGGCTGGCGGACGAGCCGGCGCTGGCGGCCCGGGTGGCGGCCGCGACCCGGTTCGAGCCGCAGCTCCCGCCCGCCGACCGCGAGCGAAAGATCGCCGCATGGCGGAGGGCCGTG
>JANPIY010000891.1:0-5890 GCA_031425255.1 Planctomycetota bacterium | reverse complement strand
GCACAGCAGGGCCTTTTTCGCCTCTGCGCCTCTGCGCCTCTGCGGCCGATCCTTCTTCATGAGCTTCATAGGATTGGCCGGCACCGCTCACAGGGACCTGCAGCGGCAGCCTTGGCCCCAGGTGTATTTCCCTCTCCCGCGCTGCGCCTAGCCTCCGCACATGATCGCCACCGCCGTCCCGACCACGCCTGCCGAACTCGTCGCCGCCATCACCGAGCTCAAGCGCTCGCTGAATGCGGTGATCCTCGGCCATTACTACCAGTCGGACGAGATCCAGGACATCGCCGACTTCATCGGCGACTCGCTGCAGCTGGCGCGCCAGGCCGCGACCACCAGCGCCGACGTCATCGTCTTCTGCGGCGTGCACTTCATGGCCGAGACCGCCAAGATCCTCAATCCGCACAAGCAGGTGCTGCTGCCCGATCTGGAGGCCGGCTGCTCGCTGTCGGATTCCTGCCCGGCCGATCGCTTCAAGGCCTTCGTCGACCGCCACCCTGGGCACGTGGTGGTGACCTACGTCAATTCCTCGGCCGCGGTCAAGGCGCTCAGCGATTATTGCGTGACCTCGTCGAACGCCTGCGCGGTGGTCAACGCCATCCCCAAGGACCAGCCCATCATCTTCGCCCCCGACCAGTTCCTGGGCGACTGGGTCAGCCGCGAGACCGGCCGCGAGCTGGTGCTGTGGCAGGGCTCGTGCGAGGTGCATGAGAACTTCAGCCAGCAGGCCCTGATCGACCTGCAGCAGGAGCACCCGGAGGCGCTGACGCTGGTCCATCCCGAATGCCCGCTGCCGATCCGCGCCCTGGCGGACGTGGTCGGCAGCACCAGCCAGTTGCTGGCGGCGGTGAAGAACGGCGCGCCCAGGGCCACCTGGATCGTCGTCACCGAACCCGGCATCATCCACCAGATGGAGAAGGCCGCGCCGGAAGCCACCTTCCTGATGGCGCCCGCCGCGGTCGGCGGCACCCAGCAAGGATCGTGCACGCACTGCAACACCTGTCCGCACATGCGCCGCAACACCCTGCAGAAGCTGTACTTGTGCATGCGCAACCGCGCGCCGGAATTGCGCCTCGATCCGGCGCTCATCGAACGCGCGCGCTTGCCGATCGAACGGATGATCGCGATCGGGTAAGCCTGGACGCGGGGCGGGGCGGCGTGCGGCGCAATGCTATAAAGCTCAGATGTTTGGCCGCAGAGACGCAGAGACGAACAAGACCCAGCTTTGCCTTTCCTCTGCGCCTCTGCGTCTCTGCGGCCGATTCTTCTTCGTTGGCCTAACAGCCTTGGACAGCCGCGAGCGGCGTTCTGCATCACGCATGATGCGCGCTGGGCGTCCTCAGAGTTGCGACCGCACCAGCGACGCCACCCATTCGCCCATGCGTTCGCGCAGCGGGCGTCGGCGCCATTCCTCCAACGTGATGCGCTTGCTGCGTGCAAGGTCGGCGGTGAAGGCGGCACGTTGTTCGGCGGCAAAACCCTCATCGTAGATATTGAGGTTCGCCTCGTCGTTCAGACGGAACGAGCGGCTGTCGAAATTGGTCGAGCCGACCGAGACCCAGAGGTCGTCGACGATCATCACCTTGCAATGATACATCGTCGGCTGGTATTCGTGGATCTCCGCCCCGACCTCGAGCAGTTTTCCCCACCGCGCCCGGGACGCCCGACGCGTGATCTTGGTGTCGATGATCTCACCCGGGACCAGGATCACGACGCGCACACCTTTCTTGGCGGCCTCGCACAGCATCTCGAGCGCCAGATCGTCCGGGACGAAGTACGAATTGCCGATGGCGATGCTGTGCCGGGCGGCCGCGATCGAGATCAGGTACATCAGACGGACACTTTCCGAGCCCTCATTCGGCGAGCTGCGGAAGAGCTGCATGCTCTGCCTGCCCGCGTCGGTCAGGGCCGGAAAATAGCGGTCGCCGTGCAGGACCTTGGCCCGCGTCTTCAGCCAGTTGTCCATGAACGTCGCCTGCATCTGCGCCACCACCGGTCCGTGCACCTCGAAATGCATATCCCGCCAGTGGTCGGCATCCTCGGCATTCCCCCGCCACTTGTCAGCGATGCCGACCCCGCCGGTGAAGCCGATCTCACCATCGACGATGAGCAGCTTGCGATGGGTCCGATTGTTGATGGTGGAGATGGTCTTCCAGGTGACCGGATGGTAGCGCTCGACCTCCGCGCCGGCGGCGATCAGGCTATCGAGCAGGTCCTTGTCGAGTCGCCCGGCGCCGACGCCATCGAGGATGAGATGGACCCGCACGTCGGCACGCGCCCGCTCGGCGAGCGCCTGGGTGAATTCCCGGCCGACCTCTCCGGTCCAGTAGATGAAGGTCTCGAAGCAGATGGAGGTGCGCGCGCCGCGGATGGCCTGCAGCATCGCCGCGAAGATCCGATCGCCGTTCTGCAGCGTGGTGATGGTGTTCCCGCCGATCAGCGGCGGACCGAGCAGGCTGCTGACCAGGCGCTGGAACTGCGCATCCGCCGTACTGAAATCGGCTTTGATGGCGTAAGCGACCTTCTTCTCACTGGTGGTGAGATTCAGCAGCACCAGCACCGCCAGGACGCCAAGGAACGCCCCACCTGCCATCCATAACCAGATCATGCCACCTCCGCGGGCCGCGATGATGGCGTCGACGCTTCTCTGCATCAATGGCCAATCATCGTCGGCTGGGTCGTGTTCTGAGGTCTCGACGCCTACGAGACGTGACGTGGTTTCACCGCCACGATCTGCAGCCCGCCTCCGTCGCCATCCGAGGTGGGCTTCGGCCCGATGTGATGGACGCGCAGACCGGCCAGCCGGATCCGTTCACGCCACTGCAATAGTGAGTATCCGCGCACGCGAACGCGCCGGACGCTGGGCTTGGGCTGACCGACGCGCCACACCTGCCAGGTCGCCGCGAACACCTGCTCGGCGATATCGTAGGTGTGCTCCTGGAGCACGTAGCGATCACCCCAGCGGTTCCAGGTCCTGCCGTGTGGACGGCGCGCGCGGTCGGTGGTCGAGAACGTCCAGAGCGCCAAGCGTCCGCCCGGCTTCAGCGCTCGCCCCATGCGGCGGATGACGTCGAGGTTCTGACGATCGGAGAAGTATCCCGAACTGGAGCAGAAGATGGCGTCATAGGTCTCACGCTCGGCGAGGGCGCGCATGTCGGCATGGCGATAGGCCACGCGCGGATGCGGCGCCGCCTCCGCCAGCATCGCCGGCGAGAGATCGACCCCCGTCACGCGGTAGCCGCGGCGCGCGAATTCGCGGGCGTGACGACCCGTCCCGCACGGGATGTCGCAGAGGTGCGCTCCCGGCGTGAGGGCGAGCGCATGTTCGAGCGCATCCACCTCGATGCGGGTCACGCCCGCTGGGCGTTTCGCCATCAGGATGGCGGCGTAGTCGGCGTCGAAGAAGGTGTGGAACCAGGCCATGGTCGGACCTCAAGGGGTGGAACGATACGGGATGCAGAGCGGCGTTCCGGTGCGCGGGTCCGGCACCACCACGACATCGACCTGGAACACGCGCCGCAAGATGGCGGGCGTCAGCAGATCGACCGGGGATCCCGCGAGGATCTGACGGTCCGCGGTGACCGCCACCAGGTGGTCGGCATAACGCGCGGCGAGCGACAGATCGTGGATCGCGACGACGATGGTCTGGCCGCCCTCGCGGCTGAGCGAGCGCAGCAGATCCATGACCTCGAGCGCGTGCGCGATATCGAGCGCGGCCGTCGGTTCGTCGAGCAGCAGGACGCCGGTCTCCTGCGCCAGCGCCATGGCGATCCACGCCAGTCGCCGCTGGCCGCCAGACAAAGTCCCGAGCGCACGCGACGCGAGATCGGCCACCCCGCAGCGGGCGAGCGCGCGTTCGGCGATCTCCCGATCGCGGCGCTGGACGCCACCGAAGCGCGGCCGATGCGGGTAGCGGCCAAGGAGGACGAGCTCGGACACGCGCAGGTCGGACGGCGCCTCTGGATTTTGCGGCAGCACCGCGAGCGCTCGGGCCACCGCTCGGGTCGGCAGATCGTGCAACGGCCGCCCATCCAAGAGCACGCGCCCCGCGCCTGGCCGCAGCAGCCGGGCGAAGAGCCGCAGGAGGGTCGATTTTCCCGATCCGTTCGCGCCGATCAGCGCGGTCACCTGGCCGGCGGGAATCTTCAGGGATACCTCGCGCAGCACGTCGCTGTCACCATACGCGAAGGTGAGGTTGCAGGCTTCGAGTGGACTCACGGTGCGCTCCTTGCCCGGGACGGGATCACCAGCCGGATCAGGAAGTACGCGCCGCCCAGCACGCCGATCGCGGTCCCGGCCGGGATCTCGGCTCGCCCGGGCAACGAGCGCCCGGCGCTATCGGCCACCACCGTCAGCACCGCCCCACACAGGGCGGCGGCCGGAAGCAGCACCCGGTGGAACGGTCCGAACGCCCAGCGCGCGAGGTGAGGAGCGAGGAGTCCGACGAAGGGCAGGGCTCCGGCTACGGCGACGCAGACCGCGACCAGCGCCGAGGCCGTCGCCAGCAGCAGCACGCGCCGGCGGAACAGCTCCATGCCCAGGCCGGCGGCCGCGTCGTCGTCGAGCTGCAGCACGTCGAGCGCCGTCGCCTGCGACCACGCGCCGGCCAGCAGCACGACCAGGCAGGGCGCGAGGAAGCTCGCCTGCGTCAGCTCCGCGGCGATCAGCGTGCCGGTGATCCAATCGAGCGCGTAGTTGTAGATCTCCGGGCTCATGCGCAGGGGCAACAACAGCAGCGCTCCGCTGAGGCCGAGGCCCACCGACAGCCCGACCAGCAGGAGGCGCGACGGCCTGAGCCCGCCCTCGCCCAACGACAACGCGAAGGTCGTCGCCATCGCGAACGCGCAGCCGGCGAAGGCGGCGCACGACGCGAGCACGGGAGCGCGGGTGGCGGCTTGCGGATCGTAGAGCAGCAGCATCACCACGCCCAGTCCAGCCCCGGCCGTCAGGCCGAGCGTGCCAGGTTCGGCGAGCGGGTTGCGGCAGACCCCCTGTAAAATGGTTCCCGCCACCGCCAGTCCCGCGCCGACCAGCAATGCCACCAGCACGCGCGGCAGGCGCAGGTCGAGCACTACCAGCCGGTCCACCGCAGCGCCGCCGCCGCCGAGGATCGCGAGCACGTCGGCCACCGGCGTCCATACCCGACCCGTGGCGAGCGACAGCAGCAGGACGGCGATCACGAGCGCGCCCAGGAGGGCGAAGCGCGGTATGAGCGAGCGGTCGGTGTGATCCATGGCCAGGTCAGTCCGCTTTCAGTCGACCAGCCGCATCCGCCGCACGATGACCAGCAGGAACGGCGTTCCCAGCACGGTGGTCACCAGGCCGACCGGGATCGGGCTGCCGCCGCGGACGGTCAGGAAGCGCGCGAGGAGATCGGCATACAACAGCAAGGCCGCACCGAGCACGGCGCACAGCGGGACGACGCGGCGATAGTCCACGCCCACCCAGGCGCGGGCGAGGTGCGGGACCATCAGTCCGACGAACGGGATGGTGCCGGCGATCGACACCGACGCCCCGGTCAGCAGCAAGGCCGACGCCGCGCCCGCGGTCAGCACCGCCAGCCGACGCTGTCCGAGCCCGCGCGCCGCATCGTCGCCGAGCGCCAGGACGGTGAGGCCCGGCGCGACCACGACGGCGATCGCCAAGCCAGCGCTGGCGGCGGCGCCCAGGACGGCGACGTCGGACCAGCCGACGTTCTGCACCCCGCGTCCGAACCACGACAAGGCATCATGCGCCAATCCCTGCGAAATGATGACGCCGTGGGCGATGGAACCGAGCAACGCCGTGACGCCGGCTCCCGCCAGCGCCAGCCGGAGGGGACCACCGTGCGCCGACGTCGACGCCAGGCCGAAGACCAGGAGCGTCGCACCGGCAGCGCCTACGACGGCGACCC
>JANPIY010000890.1:0-2014 GCA_031425255.1 Planctomycetota bacterium | reverse complement strand
GCCACGCGTGGCGCATTCTGCGCGTAGGCGGGCGCCGCGAGGCCAGTGGTGGCGAGTGCCGCGCCCTGAAGAATTCGCCGGCGCGAAGCCGAAAGCCTGATGCTGTCGCTCATTTTCGTTCCTCCGATGCGCGGACCTCTTCCGGGCCCGCTGCGTTGCCGTCTCAGTCGTTCTTGGGGGCGTAGCGCGCGAAGCGCACATCGGCCGTCGTCCGTCGTCGAATGCATTGAGACACCGCAGGCGTCTGGCCACCGGAGTGTCTGGCCCATCGGGTTGAGAGGTTAGGCGGCGAGTTGCTGGTGGATCAAGCGTCGCTGTTGGATGGTGTGGCGCTTTGGCCTGCCCCCATGAGGTGGTCCGGGGTGAACCTTAGTGCATGGTTGGTTTGACCTGCTACCCATCCTTGGACCGCCCTGGCGGGCGTCATCCAGCGCTATTCGGTCAGCATGGGCTGTGTATCGCTGACCGACTTCACGAGGCTCGCCGGCGGTTTATTGCCGTTCCCGCTGTGCGGCCGAACCTCGTTGTAGTCTCTCCGCCAAAACCTCGCATTTCGCCCGCGCGTCGTCGATGCTCATGAACCAGTGCGCGTTCAGGCACTCCGCCCGGAACTTCCCATTCAGGCTCTCAATGAACGGATTGTCCGTCGGTTTTCCCGGACGCGAAAAGTCGAGCGTCACGCCGTGCTGGTATGCCCAGAGGTCCAGCTCGCGTGACACGAACTCGCTGACCTGGTCGACGCTGAACGCCGAGAGATCCAATGCCATCCTCATGGTCATCGCGGTGGGCGGCAATCATCACCGGCTGGACGTCATGATCGGGCCGGGACGCGCGTTGGACACCAACCGCTATTTCATCGTGGCGACCGACGCCATCGGCAATGGCCGATCCGCGACATGGTCGCCTCGCAGCATCGGCTGCTGGCCGAGCATCTGGGCATCAGCCATGTCGTGGCGTGGTCGGCCCCTCGATGGGCGGCATGCAGGTGCTGCAATGGGGCGTGAGCCATCCGCAGTTCATGGACAGCCTGGTGGCCATGGTGCGACTCGCGCGCACGCCGGCCTGGACCGTCGCTGTCCTCGATGCCAGCCGCCAGGCCATCATGCTCGATCCCGCCTGGAACAGCGGCAACTACACCGCGCAGCCCGAGGGGGGCGTGCGCCTCTGGCGCGATATCCTCAGCTTCCTCGCCGCACGCGCCCCGGAGATGGACCGCGACCAGTTCCCGACGGCGCCGATGGACGTGCTGCCGTGGCTTCGCGCGTAGGAGGCGTCCCTGATCAACGCCTTCGACGCCAATGACTGGATCTACCAGACCTGGGCCTATGAGCGGCACGACATATCCACGACGCCGGGGATGAATGGCGACATGGTGGCTGCCCTGTGCGCCATCCGCGCCCGCACCCTCATCCTGCACGGCACCGGGGATCTGCTGAACCCTGAATACGAGCCGATCGAGGCTGCGCGCTTCATGCCCAATGTGCGGGTGGTGCGGATCAGCCCAGGCACCATAACGGCCCATGCCTCTGCGGGCGGTGGCTTCCCGGCCGATGTGGAGTTCCTCAACCGCGAGGTGGCGGGCTTCCTATCGCGCTGAACGGGCCGACCGCGAGCTTGCCAAACAAGGGCGTCGAACAATGCCCGAGCTTCGCGCCGCAGGCCGCCCACCATATGGCCCACGACGAGTGCATCCATGTGGTCGTGAGGAGAAGGTGACGCAGTCGTCCGCTGTGGAACACCTTCGCCGTTCCGGAGTGGCACTTCGCACGGTTTGCAAGGCATGGAGCACCACGGGTCGGCATGACGGCAGCGGAACGGCTGCCTCCATCAGGCCGGTGCAAACGTTGACTGGCGCGCCGAGCCTCATCCCGTGAGCAGCAAGTCACGATGTTTGCGGGTCCCCGCATCACCTGATGACGCCCTTCCGCCCCCAAAAGTAGTCGCCTGGAAGGCCATTTCCGCAAGGGGATGGCCCGTGGCCATCACTCCGCGGCACTCGCGACCGCGAGCGCCC
>JANPIY010000889.1:0-9627 GCA_031425255.1 Planctomycetota bacterium | reverse complement strand
TGGATGGTGAGTGCTGGGGAAGTGGTGGTGGTGGTCAGCGCCGATCTGCCCCCCTATCGGCAGGCGCAGGAGGCGCTGCTCACAGGTCTGGATGCGGTGCATCGGGGCCGCTGCCTGGTCCTGGCCGAGGTAACGGCCGATCCCGGCAAACTGCCTGCGGATGCCGCCTGCGTGGTGGCGATCGGGACGCCCGCGGCGACCTGGTTGCACCGGCGACGGCTGACCAGCCCGCTGGTGTACTGTATGGTCAGCGACCCGGTCGGGGCCGGCCTCCATCAACCACCGTCCGCCAGCGGGGTCTCCACCGACGTGGCCCTCGATGATCAACTGCTGCTGATCAGGGAGAGTCTGCCGCAGGCGCGCACCGTCGGGGTGCTCTACCGCGAACGCGACGAGCGCAGCCGGCAGACCGTGGGGCAGCTGCGCCTCCTGATGCCGGCCGGCTGGAAGCTGGAAGCGGTCGCCATGGATCAGCACGACTCGCCCGCTGCCGCCATCGACCTGCTGATGGGCCGCTCCATCGATCTGGTCTGGACCATGCCGGATACCGCGATCTGGAACGAGGCCACGGTGCGCAGCCTGCTGCTGACCTCGCTGCGGCGTCGGGTACCGGTGTTCGGCTTCTCCACCTCCTTCGTCCGCGCCGGCGCCCTGTTCGGCATCGGTCTGGATCCGGCGGCCCAGGGTGTGCAGGCCTCCGGCCTGGTGCGCGAGGTCTTCGCCGGCAAGGCCATGACCACGGTGGTGGCGCCGATCTATGAGATCTGCCTCAACCTGGTGGTGGCGCAGAAGCTGAACGTGACGTTGCCGGCAGCCGTGATCGGGCGCGCCAAACGCATCTTCGAGCCGGGACGCTGACATGACCGTCCCGCGCAGCGCCCTCAGCCTCAGGACCAAGGCCACGCTCCTTACAGCAGTGGTACTGGTCATCGCGCTTTCCGCGATGGCGACCACCTCGGTAGTACAGGCCGACCGTTTCCTGACCCAGGCGCAGAAGCACGAGGCCGAGGCGCTCGCCAAGAGCATGGCCGCGGCCTGCGAACTGCCGTTGTCGGTGCTCGACAAGACCGAGCTTGATCGCCTCATGAGGCGCTTCGTCGCCCACGACCATGTGGTGTTCGTGGCGGTGCTCGATGGCAGCGGCAACCTGCGGGCTTCGGCGACCAACGATGAACCGGCGTGGCAGCGTTTCATCGGCCGGGAGATCGACGGCGTCGTGCTCGCCCGTTCAGAAGTCGAGCAGGTCGCAGGCGCCATCGAGGTGTTCGATGGCACCGCTCCTACCGGCTCGAGCACACCCAAGGCGCATCTCGGCCAGGCCATCGTCGGCATGTCGGACGAACCGGTGGCCGCCTCGCGCCACCGCCAGGTGGTCGGCACCATCGCCGTGCTGGCGGTCGCGCTCATCATCAGCCTCGGCACGGTGCTGTTCGCGGTCCGCCGTTACACCCGCCGGCTCGACACCCTGCTGACGGCGAGCGAGCACCTCGCGCGCGGAGATTTTTCCGCCGTGACCATCGACGATCACATGGACGAGATCGGTCGCCTGTCGTACGCGTTCTCGGCGATGCGCGAAGCGGTGCGTTCGCGCGACCTCGACCTCCGGCGTTTCAACTCGACGCTGCAGAGCCAGGTCGAGGAACGCACGCGCGACCTCGAGGTGGCGAAGAACCGGGCCGAGGAGGCCAACCGCTCGAAGAGCGATTTCCTCGCCAACATGTCGCATGAGATCCGCACGCCGATGAATGGCGTCATGGGCATGACCGAACTGATGCTCGACACCAACCTCGACGCCGAACAGCGCGACTATGCCAAGACCATCCAGAACTCCGGCAATTCCTTGCTGGCGGTGATCAACGACATCCTCGACTTCTCCAAGATCGAAGCCGGCAAACTGTCCTTGGAGCCGATCCCCTTCGACCTCGCGCTGGCCATCACCGATACCGTCGAGCTGTTCGCCGCCCGCGCCGAGGGCAAGGGCCTGGAGCTGATCTGCCGGCAGGCCCCGGACCTGCCGATCCGCGTCATCGGCGACCCTGGGCGCCTGCGTCAGGTGCTGAGCAACCTGCTCGGCAACGCCGTCAAGTTCACCCAGCACGGGCACATCTACGTCGATGCGACCTGCGAATCGAGCGATCTGGAAGCGGCCATCATCACGGTGTCGGTGACCGATACCGGCATCGGCATCCCGGCCGAGAAGCAGAGCCTGATCTTCGACAAGTTCACCCAGGCCGATACCTCCACCACGCGTGAATTCGGTGGCACCGGGCTGGGGCTGGCGATCTGCCGGCAGCTCATGGGCCTGATGAACGGCACGGTCTCCTTGCAATCACGGGTCGGCCAGGGCTCGACCTTCACCATCCGCGTGACTCTGCCGGTCGACCGCGAGGCCGCGCCCGCAGCCCTGCCGCCGGCCGACCTGGAAGGCCTGCGTGTGCTGGTGGTCGAGCGCAATGTGTTGCATCAGCGCATCATCAACGAGCAGCTCACCACCTGGCGCTGTGATGCGGCCACCTCGCCCAGCGCTGAGGAGGCCCTCGCCATGCTGCACGATGCCGCCGCGGCGGGGCGCCCCTATGCGGTGGCCCTGATCGACGCCACCCTGGCTGACGGCCCTGGGCTCACCCTGGGCGAGACCATCCTCGCCGACGCCACGCTGAAACACACCGCGCTGATCATGCTGACCTCGGTCGGACGGCGGGGCGATGCCAAGATGGTCCGTGAAGCCGGCTTCAGCGCCTACCTGATCAAGCCGGTCCGCACCATCGATCTGCGCGACGCGCTGGCCACCATCACCCATGCGCGCGAAGCCCGCGTCCACACCGAGCTGATCACCCGTCACAGCCTCGCCGAAGCCCGCAGCGTCTCATCGGGAAATCGCCCGGCGGTGGTACTGTCGAACAAGGAACGCGTCATCCGCGCCCTGCTAGTCGAGGACAACCTCACCAACCAGTTGGTAGCGAGCAAGATGCTGGAAAAGCTCGGCTGCAAGGTGGCCATCGCCGGCACCGGCAAGGAGGCCATCCGGCTCTTCCTGACCTCGGCATACGACATCGTCTTCATGGACTATCAATTGCCGGAGATGAATGGCATCGAGACCACCCGTGAGATCCGCCGGCTCGAACGCGCGGACTGTCACGTGCCGATCATCACCATGAGTGCCAGCGTGCTGGATGCCGATCGCCAGCGTTTCCGCGAAGCCGACATGGACGATCTGTTGCCCAAGCCGGTCGATATGCAGGCGCTGCAGGACGTGCTCGATCGCTGGGTCCGGGGTTGATCCGCATTCGACCGTCACTTCCTCCAGGCGACCAGCCTGAGCGCATCCATCGGGCTCATCTATCGCAGACATAGGACGTGCCTATTGGGCGGGCTGAACGCTCAGGGCATCCTCACGCGTACCTCCAGAAAGGGGCATCATCATGTCACCACTCACCACCAATCAGGGCGCCCCAGTGCCCGACAATCAGCACAGCGTGACCGCGGGAACGCGTGGACCGGTCCTGCTGCAAGACCATCAGCTGATCGAGAAGCTGGCCTCCTTCGTACGGGAACGCACCCCTGAACGGGTGGTACATGCCAAGGGCGCCGGCGCCTTCGGCTACTTCGAGGCCACCGCCGACATGAGTGCTCACACCAAGGCCCACCTCTTCGGCGCGGCCGGCCGGCGCACGCCGGTGCTGGCGCGGTTTTCGACGGTGGGGGGCGAGAAGGGCTCTGCCGATGCCGACCGCGACCCGCGGGGTTTCGCCCTCAAGTTTTACAGCGAACAGGGCAACTACGACCTCGTCGGCAACAACACCCCGGTGTTCTTCATCCGCGATGCGTTCAAGTTCCCGGACATGGTCCACACCCACAAGCGCAACCCGCAGACCAACCTCAAGGACGCGAACGCCTTCTGGGACTTCTTCAGCCATTCCCCTGAATCCACCCACATGGTGACCATCCTGTTCAGCGACCGCGGCACGCCGGCGAACTTCCGCCACATGCACGGCTTCGGCAGTCATACTTTCAAGTGGGTTAACGCGGCCGGCGCAGCGGTGTGGGTGAAGTATCATTTCAAGACCGAGGCCGGCATCAAAAACCTCACCGCCGAGGAGGCGACGCGCTTGGCTGGCAGCGATCCCGATCACGCAACGCGTGATCTGTTCGAGCACCTGAACCGCGGCCAGGTCGCAGCCTGGAAGGCGTACGTGCAGATCATGCCGTTCGCCGACGCGCAGACCTATCGCTATGACCCTTTCGATGTGACCAAGGTCTGGCGTTATCAGGACTACCCGCTCATCCCGATCGGTCGGCTAGTGCTCGACCGCAATCCTCAGAACTTCTACGCCGAGATCGAGCAGGCGGCCTTCAGTCCGTCCAATCTCGTCCCCGGCATCGAGGTCTCCCCTGACAAGCTGTTGCAGGGCCGGCTGTTCTCCTACCCCGATGCGCACCGCTATCGTCTCGGGACCAACTTCGCCCAGTTGCCGGTGAATCAGCCCAGGGTGCCGGTCACCAACTATCAGCGCGACGGCTTCATGCGCATTGGTGACAATGGCGGCTCAGCGGTGAACTATGAACCGAACAGTTACGGCGGTCCGACCGAGAATCCCGCCGTGCGTGAATTGCCCATCGTGCTCAGGGGCGTGGCGGATCGTACCGCCTATCCGACCGCCGGCCTGGCCGACGACTTCGAACAGGCCGGCATGTTGTGGCGGGTGCTGAAGGCGGACGAACAGGAACGTCTGGTGGCGAATCTCGCCGGACACCTGGGCGGCGCCGCCCGTGCCATCCAGGAGCGGCAGGTGCAGCATTTCCTCAAGGCCGATCCGAGCTACGGCGCGCGGGTCGCACAGGCGCTGGGCATTCCACTGCGCACGTGATGCAGTGGATGCTGCGACGCTGCCGACAGATGTTGGTGTCGACGTCATGCGGGTGGACGATCGCCCACCCGCATGACCGCGGTCATTTCACCGACTTCGCACGCGTATACAGCAGCTCCATGCCCTTGTGCTCGCTGCCGCCCGCGGGGGTCTCGAACATGGTGAAGAGCATGCGGTCAGCCGATTCATAGACCCACACGTAACGATGCTTGATGGGCCCACCCGTCATCGGGCAGTGCTTCATCTCGCTGTGGTAGGTGATGGTCTTGCCGCCGTCGCTGCTCTCGCCCGTCATGAGGGTGATCATGGTCGAGAAGCTGTCGCACCAGGTCGAGACGTAGCGTTTTTCCACGGTGTCATAACCATTCATGCCTTGGCCGAGATAGGGCGTGCCCATCATCTCGCCCTGATAATCCTGGCGTATCCATTTTCCACCGAGGTGCGTGGAAAACGTCGCCGTCGCCTTGGAAACCATCGGCGGTGCCCCTGGCGCCATCCACATGGTCGACTGCACATCCCATTGGCCGACCGCCTTGTTCAGTCCGACATGCTCGGCTCCGGTCTTCGACATGAGCTCCATTGCCGCCTGCATCTTGGCGGGATCAGGAGCGGAGTCCGCTGCCTGGATACCGATGCAGGTGGTGAGCAGGAAAGCGATGGTGAGGGTATGACGCATGATGACCTCCTTGTTATCAGCGGTGGGCGATGCCACCCGGGGTGGTGGAGACTCGAACCGACGGATGAATCAGCCGTCGCCGAAGACGCGGCGGCGGAGCAGACGCATATCGATGGGGATGAGGATCAGCAGCAGCAGCAGGCACAGACCGACCGCGGCAGCGAGATGCCAGGTCGGTAGACCTGCGATCAGCAGCCAGCGCAATCCTTCCGCCAGGTGATGGAGCGGGTTGAGCTGGACCAGCTGCGCCAGCAGCGGCAGGTCGGGCAGCGGGAAGTACGTGCTGCTGGCGAAGCCGATCGGCATGATCACCAGGAAGAATGGCAGGCCCATGTGGTCCATGCTCGGCAGGATGGCGGTGAACAGCAGGCCGATCGCGGAGAACGCCAAGGCGCTGATGAAGATCAGCGGGATCACCGCCGGCAGCCACGCCCACTGCAGATGCAGCGAGCCATGCAGGCCGAAGGCCAGCAGCACCAGGCAGACCATCACCGCGTAGGCGGTGGCCATGGTCGCCGCCCACAGCGCTTCGCCCCACACCACATGCTCCAGGCGCACCTGCGTGGTGAGCTGCCCTTCCCAGGACTTCTGGAAATGCATGCGCACATAAGCGGAGAACAGCGATTGGAAGAACGCCGTCATGAAAGCGGTGTAGGCCAGGATCCCAGGGGCGAGGTAGGTGAGGTAATCGATCGGCTGGCCACCCCAGGTGAGATTGCCCATCTGCGACCCCAGACCGACGCCGAAGGCCAGCAGCATCACCAGCGGCTCGCCGACCGGTGGCAACAGGGCGGTATGCCATTTGCGCAGGTGGACGCGGATATGCCGCCCGAGGACGGCGTGACTCTGCCAGGCGAAGGCATGGGAGAAGACCGTCATGAGGCACGCCCATCGGCCATGGCCGGAAAGAGATCATCGAGGGTCGGTGCGCGCACCTCGTAACGCAGGTCGGGAAAGGCCGCGACGAAATGTGCCAGCCCGGCGGCATCGAGCGGGATATGCCAGTTGGCCAGGACCGTGGTCGGCCGCGCTCCGCGGGCGCCGAGCCAGGCGATGACCTGAGCGGCTCCCGGTGAGGTCGCAGGCAGGACCACGATGTGCTCGCCGACGACATCGCCGAGGACACTGCGCGGGGTGCCCGCGGCGCGCACGCGGCCGCCTTCCAATACCAGCAAGCGGTCGGAGAGACGTTCCGCCTCGTCCATGTAGTGGGTGGTCAGCACCACCCCGAGGCCATCGGCACGCAACCCGGCGATCAGCTCCCACACCGCCACCCGCGCCTGCGGATCGAGTCCGGTGGTCGGCTCGTCGAGGAAGACCACGCGCGGACGGTGCAGCACGGCACGCGCGATCATCAGCCGGCGCTTGTAACCGCCGGAGAGCATCTCCGGCATATGCCGGGCGTATTCCATCAGGCCGAAACGGGTGAGGAGTTCATCGATGCGTGCCGGCAGGTCGTGGATGCGCGGGTGATAGTAACGCCCGGTCTGCTCCAGATTGCCGCGCACGCTGAAGTCGGCGTCGTAGGTGTCGTCCTGGGTGCAGACCCCGAGCGCACGCCGCGCGGCATCGGCGTCGCTGGCGAGATCATGGCCAGCGATACGGATGGTGCCGGCCTCGGGGCGCAGGAAGCCATAACACATGCGCAGGCTGGTGGTCTTGCCGGCACCATTGGGACCGAGCAGACCGAGCACCTCCCCTGGACCGCAGGTGAGATCGACGCCATCGACGACCCGCTTGCCACCCAGCGACTTCACCAGTCCCCGGGCTTCGAGCAGGAGCTCCCTTCCGGGAGCGGCCGCCGGCGCGGCACTGGGAACGACCACGGCTTGATTCATCCGGCGGCCGCCTTCATCAGGCTATGATTGAACATCCAGTGGATACCGAAACGGTCGGTACACATGGCGAAGTAGGCGCCCCAGAAGGTCTGCTGTGGCGTCATCTCGGTCTTGCCACCATCGGACAACCTGGCGAACAGCCGATCGACCTCGGCGTTGTCCTCCGCCTCGACGCTGATCGAGAAGTTGTTGCCCACCACCAAGGGATGACCCATCGACTCGCAGGCATCGGTGGCCATCAGCACCGCGCCGCACGGCAGCGGGAGCGAGATGTGCATGATCTTGTTGCGGTCGCCGATCGGCGTCTGGTCCCCATTGGGCAGATCGCCGAAGCGCTGCAGGACGGTGAACTCGCCGCCGAACACCGAGCGATAGAACTGGAAGGCCTGCTCGCTGGTGCCTGGGAAGTTGAGGTAGGGATTCAGGGATTTCATGCATGGCTCTGCGGGTTGGCGGTGAGTGCAGGAAGGTGGGAAGGCGGGAGACGCGACGTATGGCTGTTCAGCGGTCGACGATGACCGCGAAGCCGCCATAAGACATGCGCCGGTAGTCGAACAGTGGCGCGTTGGGATCACACATCTCGGACATACGCGGATCCTGCATGACTTTCTTGACCACGCGATCGCGATGGGCGCGCGACTTGTAGACGACCCAGGCGAATACCACGGTCTCCTTGGGCTTGGCGGCGACGAGCGCGGGGAATGTGACCATGCCCTTGGCGCGGGTATCCTCGATCAGGCATTCGCGGTATTCCAAGGCGCCGTGCTCGCGCCAGACCTTGGCCGCCTTGGTGGCGAGGGCCCGGTACTGCGCGATCTTGTTCTTGGGAATGGGCAGGACGAAGCCGTCGACGTAGTGCGGCATGGGAAGCTCCTTGGCGCATGCGGTGATGCGCAGTGGTGAGTAGATCGGATGGAGGTTGGTCGCTGGATGCGGAGAAGTCGCCGTTACCCGTTCATGCCGCGTGCGCGTCATCAGGTGAGCCGGGTCGATGCACCAGGCCGGCGAAAGCCTTCCGCTCGACCCACAGCAGGTAAAGCGCGGCCACGACGATGAAGCCGAGGATCGGGTTGAGCATGCCCTCACCCTTCATGATCAGCGCATGGAAGGCGAGGATGTTGATGATGATGGGCCCGAGCACGAGCAGACCCAGGTTGCGTGTCTTCGGGATCGCGACCAGCACGCCGCCGATGACTTCCAAGACTTTGACGAAATCCAGGTAGCCGCTGGGAAAGAACGCGCCCATGAACAGGGCGGGCCAGGATCCTTCCGGTGATGGGGGCGGCGACGGCAGCATCTGCAGGAAGAAGAGCATGCCGAAGGTCACGAACAGCAGGCCGAGCAGGGCGCCGACGATGGTGGGCAGGTGCCGGAGGATGGAACGCATGACGGTCACTTCCCCGCCAGGTACGCGGTCAACTGGGCGAAGGTGCCGTTCCAGCCCTGGTGCATGCCCGCATGCGCGGCATCGAAGGTCGCATGTTCAGCCGCCGTGCCCGCATGCACCAGCCAGCGGATCTCGAGCTCGGTCTTGCCGTCGCGCTCGGTGAAGGTGGTGGTCGACAGCGTCTCGCGTGGCCAGGTTGGACTCATGGGGTGGGTGGTGATGCCACCCTGGGCATCGGAGAAGCTGGAGATCACCGTCAGACGCTCGGGCGCGACCACCTCGCGGATGCTCCACCGGCCCCACATCTCATGCCCATCGGCCGAGGTCATGCAGTAGTGCAGGCGGCCGCCTGGCCGCAGGTCCAGCGTGCAGGTCGTCAGGGTGAAACCCTGCGGGCTGAACCAGCGCATCAGTTCCTCGCGCACCGTCCATGCGCGCCACACGCGCTCACGCGGCGCGGCGAAGGTCTGGCGGATGATGCAGGGTTTGTCCCCGCACCGGCGGGGTTCGCTGGCGGTGTTCATGAGGCCTTCCTGCGTGCGGGACGTGCCGTGCGCACGGTGCGTGGTGATGGGAAGAGACTGGCCACGTAGGCCCGGGTCAGTTCGAGATTGTCGACGATCATCGCCGGCCTCTGGCAGGTCTTGGCGATGAGCATCGAGCCCTGCCAGATGCTATTGAGCAGCCAGCCGACCTGGTCGGGATCGAAATCGACCACTGGCTGACGCTGCTGTTTGGCCGCGGTCAGCAGGCGCACGACGGACTGTGTCCAGGCTTCGAGGTGTCCGGCACAGGCCGCGCGCAGCTGGGGATCGGTGAGCGCCAGCTCCTGCGACATCATCCCGACCATGCACAAGC
>JANPIY010000888.1:0-2292 GCA_031425255.1 Planctomycetota bacterium | reverse complement strand
CTCGGCCCGCGCGCGGGTCCTCGCGAGCCGGGCGAACCTGTCCGAGATCGAGCTGCAGCACGAGCGCCAGACCCGGCTCGTCGCCGCCGGCGCCGCGGGCGCAGCCACCGCCGAGGATCTGGGCGCGCGCGCCGGCGCGCTCCGGGCGCAGGTGCAGGCCGCCGAGGCCGAGGTGCAGGCCGCGAGCGCCGACGTCGCCGTGCAGTCGGTCAACCTGAAGAACCTGACGATCGCTTCCCCGATCGACGGCACGGCCATCAACAAGCCGGCGCAGATCGGCGACATCGTGGGGCCGTTCGGCGGCAACTACGGCGGCGCGCTCGTGGAGCTCGCCGACTTCGCCTCGCTCATGGTGGAGACCGACGTCCCCGAGCAGCGCCTCCACATGATCCGCATCGGCGGCCCGTGCGAGGTCGTCCTCGACTCGACGCCGAACAAGCGCTTCCGCGGCCTGGTCGTCGAGGTGAGCCCCAAGATCAACCGCTCCAAGGCGACCGCCGTCGTGAAGGTGCGGTTCCTGGACCGGCCCGAGCGCCTGGCGCCCGAGATGAGCGCGCGCGTGAGCTTCCTCCAGAAGGAGCTCGACGCCGCGGCCATGAAGGAGCCGCCGAAGACCATCGTCCCCGCGTCGGCGGTCGTCGACCGCGCGGGCGCCAAGGTCGTCTTCGTCGTCGACCAGGGCAAGGTCCGCATGACACCGATCACCCTCGGCCCCGCGTTCGGCGCGGGCTTCGAGGTGAAGAGCGGCCCGAGCCCGGGCGCGCGCGTGGTGAAGGATCCGCCGGCGCAGCTCGCCGACGGGCAGCAAGTGAAGGAGAGGAACTCGTAGATGCCCGAGACGCTGATCCGCCTGTCCAACGTGCAGAAGGCGTACTTCCGAGGCGGCGAGACGTTGAAGATCCTCGATGGCCTGAGCCTCGAGGTGCCGAAGGCCTCGTTCGAGGCGCTCATGGGCCCGTCTGGCTCCGGCAAGTCGACACTCCTCAACCTCATCGCCGGGCTCGACAAGCCCACCGGCGGAACCATCGAGATCGACGGCAAGCGCATCGACCAGATGGACGAGGGCCAGCTCGCGAAGTGGCGCTCGAACACCATCGGGTTCGTCTTCCAGTCGTACAACCTCCTGCCGGTGCTCACGGCGGTGGAGAACGTCGAGCTGCCGCTGCTGCTCACGAACGTCCCTGCGTCGGAGCGGAAGAAGCGCGCGCAGACCGCGCTCCGGGTCGTGGGCCTCGAGGACCGCTCGGGCCACTACCCGCGGCAGCTCTCGGGCGGGCAGGAGCAGCGCGTCTCGATCGCGCGCGCCATCGTGAACGATCCGCTCATCATCGTTGCCGACGAGCCCACCGGCGATCTCGACCGCCACGCGGCCGACGAGATCCTGAAGCTCCTCGAGAAGCTCAACAAGGAGCTCGGCAAGACCATCGTGATGGTCACCCACGATCCCGCGGCCGCGGAGCGCGCGGCGGTCATCCGCCACCTCGACAAGGGGCAGCTCAAGTGACGCTCGCCGGCCTCGCGGCGAAGAACCTCCTGCGCAACAAGGTCCGCGCGGTGCTCACCATCCTGGGCACCGCGGTCGCGATCCTGACGTTCCTGCTCCTGCGCACGGTGCTCTACGCGTGGACCGCCGGCGCCGACTACGCGCAGAAGGACCGCATCGTCACCCGCCACAAGGTGACGTTCGTGATGACGCTGCCGATGCGGTACGTCGAGGAGGTGCGGCAGGCGCCCGGCATCAAGTCGGCGACGTTCGCAAACTGGTTCGGCGGGCGCGATCCGCGGCACGAGACCGAGTTCTTCAGCACCCTCGCCGTCGACACCAAGACGTACTTCGACGTCTACAACGAGATGAAGGTCCCGCCCGCCGAGATGCAGAGCTGGCTCGCGGATCGCTCGGGCGCCATCGTCGGCGACGTCATCGCCAAGAAGCTCGGGTGGAAGGTCGGCGACAAGGTGACGCTCGAGTCGGGCATCTTCCCGTCCGATCCGTCCAAGCCGTGGACGTTCACCATCAACAGCATCTACACCGCCACCGCGAAGTCGGTCGATCGCTCGACCTTCCACTTCCACTACGAGCTCCTGAACGACAGCGTGAGAGACGGGGTCAAGGATCAGATCGGCTGGATCGTGAGCCGGGTGAACGATCCCTCGCACGTGGCCGACACGTCGCTCGGGCTCGACAAGATCTTCGAGGAGAAGGACATCCAGACGCTGAGCCAGGACGAGCGCGCGTTCGCCACGTCGTTCCTCGCGGCGTTCAGCGCGATCCTGAAGGCGCTCAACGGCATC